>NZ_RZRP01001252.1:0-1265 GCF_003997795.1 Mesorhizobium sp. M7A.F.Ca.US.005.03.2.1
GACACTTTGCGCATCGATCGGCACGCGATCCCAGTTCTTGCCCGACATCCGATTTCTCCGCTTCGCCGGGATTTGTTTCAGATCACCGGAGATCGCGCAACTGGATGAATTGCCTCTTTATCGACACGCGGATGCGGGTAGAGTGCGGCGGAAATTCAACCAACCTGTTCGGAGCTGATGCTCGCACGCCTGTTCGTGATCTTCGGTGGCCTGTTCGTGCTGGTGCTGTGTGCGGCGCTGGTGGTGCCGTATTTTATCGACTGGACCGGCTACCGCGCCGACTTCGAGCGCGAGGCGAGCGCCATTCTCGGCCGCAAGGTGACCGTGCAGGGCGACGCCACGGCAAGGCTGTTGCCGTTCCCTTCGGTGACCTTCTCGAATGTCGCCGTCGCCGGCGGCCCCAACGGCCAGCCGGCCATGACGGTCGAGACGTTTTCGATGGATGCGGAACTGGCGCCCTTCCTGCGCGGTGAAGTGCTGATCTTCGACATGCGGCTGGTGCGGCCGAAAGCGACCATCGATATCGCCAATGACGGCACTGTCGACTGGGCGATACGGCCGTCCTCGCCCTTCGACCCCAGCCAGATCTCGATCGAGAAGCTGACGGTGACGGAGGGTCAGATCGAAGTTCGCCATGCCGCTGGCGGGCGCAGCCATCTGTTTTCCGAGATCAATTCGACCGTCTCGGCCAAGTCGCTGGCCGGCCCATGGCGCATGGACGGCACGCTGCGGCTGGACGGGTTGCGCACCGCGGTCACCGCGTCCACCGGCAAGGCCGAAGGCTCAGGACAGATGCGGTTTCGGCTGAAGGCCGATCCGGACGCCTATCCGCTGGTCATCGAGACCGACGGCAATGCCGGCATCGTCAATGGGGCTGCCGTCTACTCCGGCCAGTTCAAAATCTCCGGTGCCGACAAGAACAGCGCCGAGCTGCGCGGCACCGATGGCGAGACGGTGAAAGTCTCGGCCGGTAAGCCCGATCCGGGCTTTCGGCTGAACGGCAAATTTTCGCTCGACCACCAGAAACTCGGGGTCGACGAATTCCGCTTCGAGACCGGGCCGCTCGACAACCCCTACACCGCCGATGGCAAGGCTTCTGTCGATCTCGGGCTGAAACCGAGTTTCGCCATCGAGGCCAATGGCGCGCAGGTGCAGTTCGACGAGGCGGTGGGCGCCGAAGCCGGCGCCGGCCTGACGCTGGACCAGCGCATCGCGGCGTTCGAGCAAGCGCTGCTCGATATGCCGAAGCCGACCATCCCCGGCAC
>NZ_RZRP01001253.1:0-1265 GCF_003997795.1 Mesorhizobium sp. M7A.F.Ca.US.005.03.2.1
CCCTTGACCAGGCCCCGCGCCTTCAAATCCTTGGCATCCACGGCGAATCTCGTATTCGCGAGATCGATGACAAGACGGTTGGGACCACGCAGCAGGAACCATTTGATATCGGGTTCGCGGTCGAAATCCATGACGATGCGCATCTTGGTGGCATCGCCGGCCATCTTGTAGCCTTTTGCCACGAGCGGAGCGTCGGCGGCACTGGCATTTGAAGACAAGACGGATGAGGCCGCCAGCAGCAGCAAGAGGCAGAAAGAGGCCAGGATCCGGCCGCCGACACGACATCCCTTGTCTGTGAAGTCCGCCAATCCCATCTCTCTTGCAGTCGCTCCCGGTTTGGCGCCCGGCGCCCGGTCGTTTCGTCGAAATGCAGGTTAGGCCGCGAACTCGATTAACGATTGGTATCCAGAGAAGGTTAACCAAGCCTTTTCATGCAGGGCCGCAAGCCTGGCTTTACGCTACGGAACGGCTTTTTGCCGGCATCGGAAATCGGGGTTGCCTTCCACCCCGCCAAATCATAAAAGCGATGGTGGATCACTGCAATCCTGGAACCGCCCTCCTCCGCAGCTTCTTGCTACAGGGTCAGACGTAAAGGCGGCTCCTTTCGCTTCAGGCGAAAAGGGTTCAGGTGATCGCGACGAATTTCGCAGGCGTGCTCCCGTGGCGGGGGAATCGCCTGCGTGAGGAAAACGGCCGGGTTTGTTCCCGTGCCGGCTCTGTATGAGCAAACAAGCTGGTCCGGTTCGTCCGGGCTTTGGTTCAAAAGGTTCTGTTGGTGACGATGGCTTCAAGCGCAATCATGGAAAGGTCCGCATCAAACCGCGCCATTATGGCTGCGGGCGGCACCGCCATGGCGCTCAAGCGGCGGCCGACGGACGTTCAAATATCCGGCACCCACATTCCAGACACGCAGCAGCAGGCTTTGCCTCGCAAGCTGCGGCTGACGGCTGCCGGGGGGAAACGAAATAATGCCCAACAAAATGCTGATAGACGCCTCCCACCCGGAGGAAACACGCGTTGTCGTCATACGCGGTAACCGTATTGAAGAATTCGACTTTGAATCCCAGGACAAGAAGCAGCTCAAAGGAAACATCTACCTAGCCCGCGTAACGCGCGTAGAGCCCTCCCTTCAGGCAGCCTTTGTCGAATATGGCGGCAACCGTCACGGTTTTCTCGCCTTCAGTGAAATCCACCCCGATTACTACCAGATTCCGGTCGCCGATCGTCAGGCACTGCTGCGCGCGGAAGCGCAGGAGGCTGAGGAC
>NZ_RZRP01001254.1:0-1256 GCF_003997795.1 Mesorhizobium sp. M7A.F.Ca.US.005.03.2.1
CCGAGGTGCTGTTCCGGGGCCGCGAGACCGAGCCGGAAGAAATCGATGCCTTGCGCGACCTGATCCCGGCCGCCAAGAATCTCTACCGCAACCCGAATTCGGGCTCCTATATCAGGCGCGGCAGCGATGCGCTGACCGCCGATACGCCAGTGCCTTACCGCATCGCCGACCTGCTCAAGCAGATCGATGAGCGCATGGGCATGCTCGAAAGCAAGACCGATCGCCCGACGCTCAAATCGCTGAAGACGCGCATCGAATCGGCGGCGGCCGATCCACGTTATCGCTTCATGTTCAACTCGCGCCTGATCGAGGACACCATCCACGAGACGATCGGCAACATCTTCCGCGTGCCGCATCATGGCCGTCCCGTGACCTGCTTCGAGATGGCCGGCATGCCGTCCGAAGTGGTCAATTCCGTCTGTTCGGTGCTGGCGCGCCTGGCCTTCGATCTCGCTCTGTGGAGCGAAGGCAAGCTGCAGCTTCTGTTTTTGTGCGAAGAGGCGCACCGCTATATGCCGGCCGACCCGCGTCTCGGATTCGCGCCGACCAGGCATGCGCTGTCGCGCATTGCCAAGGAAGGCCGCAAATATGGCTGCTATCTCGGCGTCGTCACCCAGCGCCCCGGCGAGCTCGACCCGACCATCCTGTCGCAATGCTCGACCTTCTTCGCCATGCGGCTTGCCAATGAGCAGGACCAGGCGATCATCCGCTCGGCGATTGCCGACTCTTCTGCCTCGACGCTTGCCTTTCTGTCCTCGATGGGCCAGCGCGAAGCCATCGCCTTCGGCGAAGGCGTGGCGACGACCATGCGGCTGAAGTTCGAAAAACTGCCGAGCCACCTGCTTCCCGGCACCGCCAAACGCGAAGAGGCCACGTCGAAGCCGGGCGACGATGTCGATCTGGTGGCGATCGTGGAACGATTGCGCAACGTGCTGAAATCGACGCAGCAGGCGATGGCCTTCGCCGAGGTCGTGGATTCAGGCCGCCAGGCCGGCGACCCCGACTACCGCAAGCCACCCGCCGCACGCCCGCCATCGGACGACGATTTCGACATGCGCTACGGCCTCAAGCCCGCAACCTTCGGCCTGCGCCCGCAAAACGATTGAGCTTGCGACCCGGCTGTTCTGCCGGCCGATTGAGAAGCCGCGCTAAGCTCGCGCCCTGCCTGGACCGCTTGGGTAAATCCCGTCAGGGAATTCGTCAGGCTGAGTCGGGTGGTGCTGTTTTCGAGAACCGAAGCGGAGCGGACATTTGAG
>NZ_RZRP01001255.1:0-1253 GCF_003997795.1 Mesorhizobium sp. M7A.F.Ca.US.005.03.2.1
ACTATCGACGCTGAACCTCGCCCACATGATCCCGCTCTCGGCAGTCTGGGCGGGACCGGTTGAGGATGAGCATTTTCGCGCACCGCCGCTGTTCTTCGCCAGGACTGAAGGCGCGACGCCGTTCCGCTTCAGCCTTCATGTCGGCGATGTCGGTCACACCCTTGTCGTGGGTCCGACGGGCGCGGGCAAGTCGGTCGTGCTGGCACTTATGGCCCTGCAGTTCCGGCGCTACGGGAACAGCCAGATCTTTGCCTTCGATTTTGGTGGTTCGATCCGCGCGGCAATGCTCGCCATGGCGGGAGACTGGCATAATCTCGGCAGCAGTGCGTCGAACGGGCAGGGAGCGCACGATCCGCTTGCCCTTTTGACCCTGGCGGATCTGTCAGACGACATCGACACCATTTCGCTTCAGCCGCTTGGCCGCGTCCACCACGTTCCCGAACGCGCCTGGGCAGCCGACTGGCTTGTCGACATTCTTCTGCGCGAAGGCGTCCCCGTCACGCCGGAGGTGAAGGAACATCTCTGGTCAGCACTGACATCACTGGCCTCCGCCCCGGTTCAGGAACGAACTCTGACCGGCTTGACGGTGCTGCTGCAATCATCGTCGCTGAAGCAGGCGTTCCGGCCCTATTGCATCGGCGGTCCCTATGGACGGCTGCTCGATGCCGAGCACGAACGTCTTGGTGACACATCCGTACAGGCGTTCGAGACCGAAGGGCTGATCGGCACCGGTGCGGCACCGGCCGTGCTTGCCTATCTCTTTCACCGCATCGAACAGCGAATGGACGGCCGGCCGACACTGCTGATCATCGATGAGGGCTGGCTGGGCCTCGATGATGGCGGCTTTGCAGATCAGCTGCGCGAATGGCTGAAGACGCTGAGGAAGAAGAACGCTTCCGTTATCTTCGCCACGCAGTCGCTCTCCGACATCGACGGCAGCCTGATCGCGCCGGCCATCGTCGAAAGCTGTCCGACACGGCTGTTCCTGCCGAATGAGCGCGCGAGCGAGCCACAGATCACGGAGATATACCGGCGCTTCGGTCTCAACGATCGCCAGATCGAGATCGTCGCCCGAGCGATGCCCAAGCGCGACTACTACTGCCAGTCGCGGCGCGGGAACCGGCTGTTCGAATTAGGCCTCGGTCCGATCGCGCTGGCGCTTTGCGCTGCGTCCTCGAAGTCCGACCAGGCGGCGATTGATCGGATAATCGCTGAGGCAGGCCGAGACCATTTCCTCGAGGCCTGGCTTGCCG
>NZ_RZRP01001256.1:0-1249 GCF_003997795.1 Mesorhizobium sp. M7A.F.Ca.US.005.03.2.1
GACCGGTGTCGAGCGCCTGACCGGTGCCCTGAGCAACAACCTTCACGCCGATGCCGGTCTTCTTCTCGAACAGCGGCAGGATGTGGTCAAACAGCCCAGAATCCTGCGTCGAGGTCGTTGACGCCACAACTATCGACTGCTCCTGGGCAGGCGCGCCGCTCGCGAGCATCAGAAGCACCACAAGCGCACACAACATTCGGCGGGTCAGCATCTCAATCTCCGTCCGGTTGATTAAAGCACGAGTTCGCCGCGCACGAAGGCAGCCGCTTGCCGAGTCGCGGGACGATCCAGAAAATCGCCGGCAACGGCATGCTCGCAAACACGCCCCCGGACAAGAAAGACGACGTCTCCAGCGATCCTGCGCACTTGGCCGAGATGGTGCGAGGCCATGATGATCTTCGTGCCCGATTGGGCAGCCGTGATGATGATCTGCTCAACAAAACGCGTCGCCGCCGGATCGAGGCTGGCTGTCGGCTCGTCGAGCAGCAGGATCTCGGGCTGGCGCGCCAGTGCGCGAGCGAGCGCCAGCCGCTGCTGCTCCCCGCCTGACAAATGCCGTGCCGGACGTGCCGCCAGATCGAGAAGACCCACGCGGTCGAGCAGTTCCTCCGTGCGCGCCGCGCGAAGCCGACGCGGACAGCCGGCCGTAGCCAGGCCGTAGGCGACATTCGCGGCCACCGAGCGCCGCAGCATCACAGGCTTCTGGAACAGGATCGCACGCCGCGTCTTCGGGGAGAGGGTCCGACCGCCCCAAGTCAGGGTTCCGGCCGAAGGTACAGTAAGCCCCATGCAAAGCCGCAACAGGGAGGTCTTGCCCGACCCGTTTGGGCCGACGATCACCGTCGGCGCATGTGGCCCGATCGTCAGGTTCACCCGCTGGAGTATGGTCGTCGCGCCAGCGATAAGCGACACGTCATCGAAGACAAGTGGAAGATCGCTCTGAGCGGCCCGCATCCCCTAGCCCGCCCGTTGCTCGGACCACACCCGCACGCCCCAGGCGGCCGCGTTGATCAGCAGGATAAGAAAAATCAGAATCAGGCCGAGTCCGATGGCGAGCGGCAGATTTCCCTTTGAAGTTTCAAGTGCGATTGCCGTCGTCATGGTGCGGGTGAAGCCATCGATGTTGCCGCCGACGATCATGACGGTGCCAACCTCGGCCGCCGCCCTGCCGAAGCCCGCGAGCAGAGCAGTGACGAGGCTGAAGCGGCCGTCCCACAAAAGCGTCGCGACCAGGCCCACCGGCCCGACC
>NZ_RZRP01001257.1:0-1244 GCF_003997795.1 Mesorhizobium sp. M7A.F.Ca.US.005.03.2.1
GACCCAGTGATCGCCTTGTCTCTTCCAGGTGGTGACGTCGACCGCTTCCTCGAACTGGCTCATCTGGAAGGCAAGTGTCTTGTCGGCGCCAATGGCAAACGAAGCGCCGTCGAAGATCAGCTCGTCCTGGCCGCCAAGCTGGTTGGCATAGATCATCGGCAGCCCACATTCGATGACCTGGCGGATGACGACCTGGTGGCGGACATCGATCTTGGCGCGATAATAGGGCGAGCCGTTCGGCACCAGCAGGATTTCTGCCCCGCTTTCGGCCAGCGTCTCGCAGATATCGACATCGCCCCAGATGTCCTCGCAGATCGGAATTCCGATGCGCACGCCGCGGAAATTGACCGGCCCCTGGATCTCGGGTCCGGCCTGGAAGACGCGCTTCTCGTCGAACTCGCCGTAGTTCGGCAGATCGAGCTTGTAGCGTTCGGCGATGATCTTGCCGCCGTCGGCGAAGATGATCGAATTGTGCGTGCCGCTCTTGCGCTTCAACGGCGTGCCGATGATGACGCCGGGACCGCCATCCGCGGTGTCGGCGGCAAAGTCCTGTGCCGCCTTTTCGCAGGCTTTCAAAAAGGCCGGCTTCAGCACCAGATCCTCCGGCGGGTAGCCGGCGAGGAAAAGCTCGGTATAGAGCACGAGATCGGCGCCCTGACGTGCGGCATCCGCCCTCGCCTCGCGGGCTTTGGCGAGATTGCCTGATATGTCGCCGACAGTCGGATTGAGCTGGGCGACGGCGATGCGCAGGATGTCGAGCTTCTTGGTCATGCCTGCTGACTTAGCGCGGCAAAATTGCCCGGGCAATGGCGTTCGTTTGGACCAATTCGGAGCAAATGACGAATGTCATTCGTGTCCGGACCGATCGATTCGATCGTGTTGACCGATCGACGAATGCCGATCGTGGCAAGCGACCACGTTTCAGTCGTCGCCCATATATTCGCGCAGCGCTTGCGGCGAATGGTTCTCGCCGATCGACATCGCCAGGACGCGTGAAATATGGCGGCGCGGCAGATGCGTCTCCGCTGCCCATTGATTGATTTGCCTCTGGATCTTGTCCAAATCCTTCTTCGAAGTCGGGCTTTCGGCGATGTCGAGGCCGGCGTCGCGCAACGCCGCGGCCATATCGCCCGAGATGACGAACGCATCCCAACCCAGCCAGCGCAGGAAATACTGGCCCGTGTTGCCGCCCAGCCGGCTGCCATGCTTGCCGAGCCAGGCCATCAGCCCGACCTGGTCATCAT
>NZ_RZRP01001258.1:0-1241 GCF_003997795.1 Mesorhizobium sp. M7A.F.Ca.US.005.03.2.1
GCCATGCTCGGCCTGCCGCTGGCGTTGACCTTGTCCGGCCGCGCCCGCCGCATCGAAGACCGGCTGGCGCAGACCACGCTGGAGATGAAGGTCGCCGGGACACGGGACAGCCAGACCTTGCTGGCCGATCTGACCGAACTTGCGGCGGAGCTGGAGGCGGACGCGGCGTCGAGCCTTTACCGTTTCGGCGCCAGCCGCGCCTATGACGGCATCGTCGGCGAACGGCTGGACGCACTCGAGGAAGAGGCTGTGCCCGGCTATGACACATGGCGCGGGTTCCTGCAGCGCCGTGTGGCGCCCGCAATGCGCACCTGCCGCTCGGTCGAGGAGCGGCAGGAAAATCTATCGCGAAAACTGACCCGCGCCACGACGCTGCTGCGCACCTGGGTCGATGTCGAGGTCGAGAAGCAGAACCGCGACCTGCTTGCCTCGATGAACAACCGGGCCCGCCTGCAATTGCGCCTGCAGCAGACCGTCGAGGGGCTCTCGGTCGCCGCCGTCTCCTATTATGTGGTCGGCCTTGTCGGCTATGTCGCCAAGGGCGCCTCGATCTTCGGCCATGCCTTCGCGCCGGAGATCATTACCGCTGCTTCGGTGCCTGTCGCCATCCTGCTGGTCTGGTGGGGCGTGCGCCGCGTGCGCCGGATGCACTCCGAACCCGGCAAGCCGCCCGGCGAATAGCAGCGGCAGATTGCCGCTGCGTAAGCCTGTCTCCGCCTTGAAGTTGGATTCGCCGCCATTACAGGATTTGCACCCAACGCGCTTCACTGGTAAAAGATTTTGACCAGTCAAGCGAAATGAGGCTGCTGATGTCCGGCCTGGCCATGCCGAAACCAGACGATGCCACGATGCGCCGGCGCGACGAGATCGTCGCCGACATGCGCATCATCGTGCCGGGTGAGGGCGTTGTCGACGCCGCCAATTCCATGCGCGCTTTCGAGAGCGACGGCCTGACCGCCTATCGGCAGCTGCCGCTGGTTGTCGTGCTGCCGCAAACGGTGGCGCAGGTTTCGCGCGTGCTGAGATACTGCAACGACCGCAACATCCGCGTCGTGCCGCGCGGCTCCGGCACCTCGCTGTCGGGCGGGGCGCTGCCGCTCGAGGACGCGGTGCTGCTGGTCATGAGCCGTTTCAACCGTATCCTCGGGATCGATTTTCCCAATCGCGTCGTCGTTGCCCAGCCGGGCGTCACCAATCTCGGCATCACCACCGCCGTCGAGCAGGAGGGCTTTTACTACGCC
>NZ_RZRP01001259.1:0-1238 GCF_003997795.1 Mesorhizobium sp. M7A.F.Ca.US.005.03.2.1
CCGTATTGCACGGCGTTGAACCATTTTCCCGACAGTGTCGGCCGGGCACCGTGCGTCAGATGCCCGCCGGCGGCGAGCGACAGACCCATGAAGGTGTCGCTCGGCTTCAGCATGGCGAGCATCACCGCGCCATTGGCCTGGGCGCCGGAATGCGGCTGCACATTGGCGTGCGCCGCGCCAAACAGCCGGCAGGCCCTGTCGATGGCAGCCGCTTCGGCCAGATCGACATATTGGCAGCCGCCGTAGTAGCGGTGCCCCGGATAGCCCTCGGCATATTTGTTGGTCATCACCGAGCCTTGTGCCTCCAGCACAGCCGGCGAAACGATATTTTCGGATGCGATCAGCTCGATTTCGGACCGCTGCCGGCCCATCTCGCGTGCAATCGCATCGGCGACCACCGCATCCTGGAGCTTGAGGTTCCTCTGGAAAAAGCCGGTCATTCTGCTCGTCTCCTGGCGGCAAAAGGCGGACACGGTTTTCGGCGTCGCCATGCCTGGTGTTGGAACTGAAACGGGGAGCTAGTTCACTGCGTCAGGCGGGGTGCGGCCTTCGAAGAAGGCCGACAGATTGTCGATCACCCGCATGCCCATTGCGATGCGCGTTTCGCTGGTGGCGCTACCCAGATGGGGCAGCAGCACGACATCTTCACGCTCCGTCAAGGCGCGCGGCACGGACGGCTCCGTCTCGAACACGTCGAGCCCGGCACCAGTAATCCGACGCTCACGCAGCGCCTGGACCAGTGCGTCCTCATCCACCACATCGCCGCGCGCGGTGTTGATCAGGAAGGCTGATTCCTTCATGCGGGCAAGACGACGTTCGTTGATGAGGCGGGTGTTTTCGCCACCGCCCGGACAATGCAGCGACACGAAATCCGAGGCCGCCAGCACCTCGTCCACAGTCGCCAGCTGCCGCGCCGGCATGCCGGGGTGGGGAACCGGCTGGCTGTCGAAGAAGACGACCTCCATGCCGAAGCCGAAGTGACAGCGCCTGGCCATGGCCTGGCCGATCCTTCCCATGCCGATGATGCCGACGGTCTTGCCGCTGACCTGGGTGCCGCAGAGATGCGTCGGCCGCCAACCGGTCCATTTGCCGGAGCGCAGCTCGCGCTCGCCCTCTCCGGCACGGCGCGCGCACATCAAAAGCAGCGTCATGGCGAGATCGGCGGTGGCATCGGTCAACACGGCGGGCGTGTTGGTGACGATCAGCCCTGCTGCGCTGGCAGCGGCAATGTCGATGTG
>NZ_RZRP01000125.1:0-10795 GCF_003997795.1 Mesorhizobium sp. M7A.F.Ca.US.005.03.2.1
TTCCAGCCGCTCACTCATCAAGTGCTACGACCAGCCAAAGGCCTCCGACGCCTGGTCGTAGCACTTGATGAGTGAGCGGCTGGAAAATGGCTTGCCTCCGATGGGCTCCTTCTCCGGTTCATTGATGCGACGAAACTCGACAGGATCCATGCCGAGGGCCACAGCCATTTCGTCCATGGCGTTTTCCAGCGCGTAGACATAAGGCGTCTCCGGCGGCGATCGCATGTAGCCAGGCGTGTTGCGGTCGGCATGAACCAGCGAAACATGCGTCAGAACGGCGCCGTAATTGTACATGCGCGCGGTGGCGGACGTGCCGCCGACGACATAAGGGTCAGGGCGTGACGTCACCTCCCAGGCCTCATGTCCGAACGCCGTGATGCGGCCGTCCTTGCCGGCGCCCATGCGGATCCGATGCCGCGTTTCGGCGCGATAGGTCTGCGTACCGAAGGCTTGCATGCGATTGACGACGCAGCGAACCGGGCGGCCAATGCGTCGCGCCGCGACGGCAACGATAGCGGTGCGTGCCGTCATCGGCCCCTTGGAGCCGAAGGCACCGCCGATATAGGGACTGACGATCCGCACATTGGCCGGATCGAGCTTCAGCTGGCGTGCCAGTTCCACCTTCCAGCCGGTAACGTTCTGGCTGGGCTCGTGTATGGTCAACTGGTCGCCTTGCCATATTGCGGTGGTCGAAAACAGTTCGATCGGATTGTGATGCTGGGTCGGCGTCGAATATTTTTCGTCGATCTTTACCGTCGCATCCGCCCAGGCGGCATCGAAATCACCGGCCTTCGCATCCTCCTTGAACATAGGGTTTTTGCCGGCAGCCGGCTCCATCTTCACGCCCTTGGAATCAAAGCTGGCGGCGGGCCGTTCGTCCTCATAGTCGGCGCGGATCAACATTGCGGCTTCCTCCGCCGCCTCGAAGGTCTCGGCAACCACCAGAGCGATGATCTGACCGTCGTGAAAAACCGTCTTGTCGTGCAACGGCCCGATCGAACTTGCGCCGGTGTTGCCGAATTTCGGCGTGTCGGTCTTGTCCATATCGTCATAGGTGACGATGTCCAGCACACCGGGTACGGCCCGGGCGTCTTTCGTGTGAAGTCCCGAAACCTTGCCCCGGGCAATGCTGCTGGTGGCAAGGGCACCGTAGGCGACGTTGGCCGTGACGATGTCGGCGGGATAGCCGGCCTGTCCGGTAACTTTTAGCCGGGCGTCAATGCGGACAACCGGATCGCCCTGGTTTTCCCTGGGGGCGGGTGCAGCTTGGTTCATGGCTCAGCCCTTCATATCCCGGGTTTCGAGCAGCGCCCGCACCAGCGTGCGCTTGCCGAGCGGTATCTTGAATGCGTTATGCTCGCGCGGTCTGGCATCGGCGAAGGCAGCCTCGGCAGCCTCTTGCGCCGCGGCTTCGTCAAGCACTTTGCCCTGTAGCGCGTCCTCTGCTTCGCGCGCCCGCCACGGCACCGTCGCCACACCACCAAGCGCAATGCGCGCACTCCTTACCGTCTCGCCCTCCATGTCGAGCGCAACAGCCGCGGACGCCAACGCAAACGCGTAGGATTCGCGATCGCGAATCTTCAGATAGCGCGACCGGCTGCTCCACCGTTCGAGCCGCACTTCGATGGTGGTTATGAGCTCGTCGGCGGCGAGATCCGTCTCGATGTCGGGCGTGTCGCCCGGCCGTTTGTGCAGCTTGGCAAATGCAAGCGTGCGCCTCCCCCGCGGACCTTCGATCTCGACGGTGGCATCGAGCGCAACCAGCGCCTGCGCGAAATCGCCGTGATACGTGGCGATGCAGGCATCGCTCGTACCCAGCACGGCGTGTTGGCGATTGGACCCTTCCATCGCAGCGCAACCGGAGCCGGGTTCGCGCTTGTTGCACGGCCAGGAAATCTCTCGAAAATACTCGCAGCGCGTACGTTGCAGCACATTGCCGCCCAGGCTCGCCATGTTGCGAAGCTGACCGCTGGCGGCGAATTTCAGGCTGTCGGCAAGGGCCGGGCAACGCCGCCGGACGTCATCGTTGTCGGCTGCTTCACCCATGCGGACCAGTGCACCAAACCGGATCGTGTCATCGTTTATCCTGATCTGCCGCAAGGCTGGCTCGGCAAGAGTGTTGAGGTCAAGCAGTCGGTCCGGCCGCGCGACACCGAGCTTCATGTAGTCGGCCAGATTGGTGCCGCCGGCGATGAATTGCGTGTCGGCGCCGGTTGGCGGAACGCGCACGGCATCGACACGGGATGCCATGGCGATTGCAGCGGAGACGCTGGTTGGTCTTTCATAAACGAAGGGGCGCATCCTAGGCCCTCCTGATCTCGTCGCGCGCCTGGACGATCGCCGCAACGATGTTGGGATAGGCCGCACAGCGACACAGATTGCCGCTCATATATTCGCGAATGTCATCTTCCGACCCCGCATGGCCTTCGTTGATGCAACCGATGGCGGACATGATCTGACCCGGTGTGCAATAGCCGCATTGAAAGGCATCGTGGTCGACGAAGGCCTGCTGGACCGGATGCAGTTCCCCGTCCGTCGAGGCCAGGCCTTCCACCGTTGTGATCTCCCGCCCCTGGTTCATGACGGCAAAGCTCAAGCAGGACAGTACCCGCTTTCCATCGATCAGAACCGTGCAGGCGCCGCACTGACCGTGATCGCAACCTTTCTTGGTGCCGGTCAGGCCGACGTGGTCGCGCAGAGCGTCAAGCAGGCTGGTTCGATTGTCGAGCGCGAGATTGTAGGTCTGTTTGTTGATACGCATTGAAACCGCCGACAAGTCGCGCGGTTCGGCTGGCTTTTCGGACGCTGGCTGGGCAGCTCTCGTCGGGGAATTCACAAGCGGCATCGCCGCCGCCGCCGAAACAGAGGCCGTCATGAACATGCGTCTGCTCAGGCCACTGGACATCTTGGCATCGGACATGGCTGGCTCCGGGCTGGCTGGGTCTCAAGCGGCCCAAACCAGTCGCGGAGGACAAAGTTCCCTCCTCACGAGCCTGTGATTCCTTTTTCTGTGGCAGGTTCGATGTAACCGGAACCTCACCTGTCGGGCGATGGTTGTGTGCCAAGAGCCGGTTTGTGCCAAGGGCCGGAAGGAGGCGATCATGAGCGATGGTCGGCATGACAAGGACGATGACAATGGACCTGTGTTCTCTGCGGAGCAGGCGAGACAGGGCGAGATCATCCTGCGAACGCGCACGCGTCGGGTTATCTTCATAGCAGGCTTGGTCGGTATCGTGATCCTGGCCATCGTGGTCAGGTTGGCAATCGGCTGAACCAATTCCGCCAGGCGCGAAACCGTGCCCGGTCGCCAGGAACCTTTTACGACCAGTTGTCGTTGACTGGCCACGGTCAAAACTCCTGGAAGTTCTCCCGTGGACGCGAAAACCCAAACCGAAGAACCTGAAACCGGCGACACGCACGCCGCGCCACGCAGGGCCACCTCAGACGCGTCGCCAAAACACCGGAAAGACGCCGGTCAGGCCGACGGTCAGGAGCACAAGCAGGACAAGCAGGCCAGAGAACCAAAGCCCAGCCTGCTGAGCTTCCCTCGGCGGCACCCTTACATATCGATCGCCATCCTGCTCGCAGTGCTGTTGATTGCCGTAGGGCTGGTCTTGTGGTGGCTGGACGCGCGTCAGTATGAATCGACCGACGATGCTTTCATCGACGCCCGCACGGTGACGATCGGTGCCGAGATATCGGGTCGTATCACCGATGTCGCGGTCACCGACAACCAGTCTGTGAAAGCCGGCGACGTGCTCTTGCGCATCGACGACAGCGACTATCAGGCAAGCCTGGCGGAAGCCGACGCCGGTGTGGCCTCGGCGCAGGCCGAGATCGTCGATGTCGGTGCACAGATCGAAGCACAAAACGCCAAGATCGATGCGGCACAGAAGCAGGTGGCGCAGGCCCAGGCCGCGCTCGAGTTTGCCAAAGCGGAGGACAAGCGCAACCGTGAGCTGCTGGCCAAGGGAACCTCCACCCAACAGCAGGCGGAACAGGCCGCTTCTACCCTGCGCCAGGACCAGGCCGCCCTCGACAGCGCCGGAGCAAACGTGGCAGCCGCGAAAAGCCAGGTCACTGTTCTGCAAGCACAGACCAAGAGCGCGCAAGCAAAGCTCAATCAAGCCAAGGCCAGCCAGGAGCAGGCCCGCACCATGCTGTCGCGCACCATCATAACCGCGCCTGTCGCCGGTCGCGCCACCAGTATCACGGCCGCCAAGGGCACCTACGCCCAGCCTGGTCAGGTGCTGATGATGTTCGTTCCCGACGAGGTCTGGGTGAAGGCTAATTTCAAGGAGACCCAGCTTGATCTGATGCGGCCGGGACAGCCCGTCGACATCGATATCGACGCCTATCCCGAAAAGAACTTCCACGGCCGCGTCGACAGCATCCAGGCGGGCAGTGGCACCGCCTTCAGCCTGCTGCCGGCCGAGAATGCCACCGGCAACTTCGTCAAGGTGGTGCAGCGCGTGCCCGTGAAGATCGTCTTCGACCGACCGCCGGGCGTGCTGCTGGGTCCAGGCCTGTCGGTGGTGCCGACAGTCAAGGTGAGATGAGCGCCGTCGAAATGGCTGGTGAACGGAGCGAAACCCGGTCCGCCGCCGGCGGGCGCAATCCGTGGCTGATCGCAGTCGTCGTCTCGATCGCCACCTTCATGCTGGTGCTCGACACCTCGATCGCCAACGTGGCGCTGCGCAACATCGCCGGCAGCCTCGCGGCCGGGATGGACGAAAGCACCTGGGTGATCACCACCTATCTGGTCGCGAATTCCGTGATCATCCCGGTTAGCGGCTGGTTGGCCAGCGTCATCGGCCGCAAGCGTTACTACATGCTTTGCGTGGCGATCTTCACCATAGCGTCGCTGCTGTGCGGCCTGGCGCCCAATCTGGAAATGCTCATCGTCTTCAGGATCCTGCAAGGCCTCGGGGGCGGCGGCATGGCACCCAGCGAACAATCCATTCTCGCCGACACCTTTCCACCCGAAAAACGCTCCCAGGCATTTGCTCTTTACGGCATTGCCGTCATCGTCGCACCGACAGTCGGGCCGACCATCGGCGGTTGGCTGACCGACCATTTCTCCTGGCACTGGATATTCTTCATCAATGTCCCGTTCGGCATCATGTCGCTTGCCTTGGTGCAGTGGCTGGTGGTCGAGCCTGATGTGCTCGAGCGCGAACGGCAGGAACGGTTGAAGGGCGGCCTCAGAATAGACTGGGTCGGTTTCATCCTGGTCGCCACGGCACTCGGCTGCCTGGAGATCTTTCTCGATGAGGGCCAGCGCAACGACTGGTTCGCATCAGGTTTCATCGTGACCTTCGCGGCGATTTCGGCGGTCTCATTTCTGCTGCTGATCCCGTGGGAATTCAGTCACCGCGATCCGATCGTCGACGTCCGCCTGCTGTTCAGCCGCCAGTTCGGCACATCGTTCCTGGTGATGATGGCAGTGGGCGCCGTGCTGTTCAGCACCACCCAGTTGATGCCGCAACTGCAGCAGACCGCCTTCAACTATACGGCCACCCTGTCGGGCCTGTCGATGATGCCAGGTGGCATCGCAATGTTGATGCTTATGCCGATTTCCGGATTTGCCGGCGCCATCGTCCAGCCCAAATACCTGATCATGGCAGGCATGTCCGTCGTCGCTGTCGCGCTCTGGCATATGACATCGCTCACCCCGGACGTCAGTTTCGGCTTCTTTGCTTTCGCGCGCATCTTCCTGATGATCGGTTTGCCGTTCCTGTTCATCCCCATCTCGACGGCGGCTTACGTCGGTCTTGCTCCGCAGCAGACGAACCAGGCGTCGGCACTCATCAACGTTGCCCGCAACATCGGCGGAAGCATCGGCGTGTCGCTGTCCAACACAGTGATAGCCCAGAACGCGCAAATCCATCAGGCAAACCTCGTCGGCCACACGGCACAGTCGTCACCGACCTACCAGCAGGTTCTGCGTCAGGCGACCGAGCACTTCGTGGCTCAAGGGTCGCCGATGATCGACGCAAAACAGCAGGCGGTCGGCTGGATAGGACAGTTGATAGCGCGGCAGGCCTCATTGCTCGCCTATATCGATGTCTTTCGGTATTGCGCGGTAGCGACCGCACTGCTCGTTCCCCTCGCCTTGCTGCTGCGCTCTCCCCGGCCCGAAAAGCGTTAGCTCGCGCCGCGGCGGTGTATGGCGCTGCCCCGCCATGCGGCTTCGGCTTCGCGAACTTCCGTTGGAACCAGCGCGTCGAGTCGACGTTCAGCCCTTGTTCAACAGGAGGAGCTGGCCATGCCACGAGGCGACAAATCGAAGTACACTGACAAGCAGGAGCGTAAAGCCGACCACATTGCCGAAGGTTATGAGAAGCGCGGGGTTTCCGACAAGGAGGCAGAGCGGCGCGCATGGGCAACCGTCAACAAGGACGATGGCGGTGGCAAGAAGGAAGGCGGTTCGGGCCGCGGCAAACACACGGGCCATCCGGCGGCGCACAAAGGCGGCAAAAGCGGCGGCAAGGCATCGGCATCACGGTCTGCCGCAAGCCGATCGGAATCGGCAAAGAAAGCTGCAGCGACCCGCAAGCGCAATGCGGAACACCGCGCCCATTGATCTGACGGCGGCGCTCAATGGGGCCGAACGATGGAAGGACAGGGATGAAATCGCAGCTCGTCAATGAGATCGGCGGACAAAGGACATTTGTCCTGGTGCTCGACCCGCGCGAAGAAGCGTTCGCGGCACTGACCGCCTTCGCGGTCGACCAGAAGATCGGCAGCGCGTCCCTGACCGCCATAGGGGCTTTCGAAAAAGCCACCGTGGGCTGGTTTGATCCGGACGCGAAGACCTACCGCAAAATCCCTATCGACGAACAGTGCGAGGTTCTGAGCGCGATCGGCGATGTCGCACTGGGTGATGACGATAAGCCCAGCCTGCACGTCCATGCGGTGCTGGGATTGAGCGATGGCACCACCCGGGGTGGACATCTGCTTGATGGCATCGTTCGGCCAACGCTCGAAATCACCCTGGTGGAAGCGCCCGGCCATCTGCGCCGCAGCAAGCGCCCGGATCTCGGTGTCGCGCTCATCGATCTGGACGATTGATCTCCAGCCGCTCTAGCTCGTTCTCAGGCCTTCTTGCTCCGCTCAGCAGGTGCTGTGTCCGGGGCCGCTTCCCACCCGAACACGCTGCGCCCGCCAAGCAGATGCGACTGGTCGAATTCTCCCGCGACAATTTCCTTCAGGCTGGGGCCGGTTGCGTATCGTTCGACTTGCCGCGACTGATCGTCGAGCCGCCTCAAGGCACCGATTTCCTCATCGCGACCGAGCTTTGCCTTTTGCACGGCCGACTTCAGAACCCCGATCGTCTCATCATAGACCTTCAGCGGCACTGGAAATGGATGCCTGTCCTTGCCGCCATGCGCCAGCGAGAAGCGGCCGGGATCGGAAAAGCGGCAAGGCGCGCCATGCACCACCTCGGCAACGAGGGCCAGCGCGCGCACCGTGCGCGCGCCGACGCCGGGGACCAGAAGGAGCTCGGCGAAATCGGTGGGACCGCGGTCCGCGGCGGCGGCGATATTGCCGTGAAGACGATGCATGACGACATCGCTTTCGCGAACGTCATGATGGGCCGGCATGACCAAATGCGGCAGCAGCGGCTGCTCCGGTTCCTGCCGGCGCCTCGGCTCCGCGCAACGCTCCAATGCCGCAAGCTCGCCCAGGATGCGATCGGGTCCGAGCTCCTGCAAAAGGTTCAGTTGCCCTTGGCGCGACGCGTCAGCGCGCCTGTCGGTCAGGTTGACGATCTCGCCTTGATTGATGCCCTCGATGGCGGCATGCGGCTGGTCGACAAAACTCTTGAGCCCCTCGGAGAGCCAATGGTAGCGGCGCGCCACCTTGCTGTCACCGTTCATGCCTTGCTGCACCACGACCCAGCGACCGTCATCGGTGACGATGAAACCATGCAGGTAAAGATCGAAACCGTCCTGGACTGCGGCGCTGTCGACCTTGGCGACAAGACGGCTGACGGTGGCCAGGCCCGCTCCGTCAAAGCCGACGCGTTGGCCGATGGCTTCGAGTTCATGCGGGGTTTTTCGCGAATGCGCGCCGCGACCACCGCAGACATGAATGCCGAGCTCGCCGGAAAGCGGCGTGAGGCCACGCTTCAAAGCGCCCACGACGCTGGTCGTGATCCCCGACGAGTGCCAATCCATGCCCATGACAGCACCAAAGGACTGAAACCAGAACGGATGCGCCAGCCGTCGCAGCAGTTCGTCTCGACCATAGTGATGAATGATCGCTTCGCACATCACGGCGCCAAGACGCGTCATGCGGTCACCGAGCCATTTTGGCACGCGCCCGCCATGGAGTGGAAGATCAGCACTTCCCGATCGTTGCGTCACGTCTGCTATCCGTTCTGGTGTCCGTTATTCTCTTAACAGATAGGCAGCCAAACCGCGCAAGGAAGCATGGACACTTTCCGCCGAGCCGAGTTGGCGAACGTCAAGTCCAGTTCGAGAGAACCGTTTCCATCTCAACCGTCTCGACCTGCTGCGCGAAACGTTGGTGGTAAACGGTCAGCAGTGCGTCGTGGGTTGCATCGGAAGAACTGCATAGCGCGTCCGTGACGAGAACCACGCGATAGCCGAAATCGATGGCTCCGAGCACCGTGGCCAGAACGCAAACATCCGTTTCGCCACCGGTGATGACGAGCGTATCGATGCCGCGCTCCACCAGGAAGGCTCTGAGGCGCCCTTCGAACCAGGGCGAGTAGATGTGCTTGTCGATTATCGCCGCTGGCGGGCAGTAGCCGGCTAAAGACGGCAACAGCTCGGTCATTTCAGGCCCGATCGTCTCGATCGTCTGTGAAGCCCAGCGCTCATAATAGCGCTTCCAGGTGCCGACGCCCTGCCCCGGCTTCTTGGCTGGCAGGAAGCGTGTAAAGACCGTCTGCGGCGCGCGTCTTTCGACCAGCGTCTCGATCTGCGGGAGAACCCGGGTGATCCAGGGTGTTGCCCATTGAGACGGCTCGGCAAACAGCCGCTGCATATCCACGCAGACATGCATGCATCGATCGCCCAGGGGACCGTATGCCAGCCCCGGCATCGACATCAGTGCGTCTCCGACCGGCCAAGCATTCCCTGACTCCTCATTTTGCCAGCAAAGACACGCAACGCCGCGCGCAAGCACTGGTTCCTGAGATAGCCAACAGGAACCGACGCAAATGACCGGCGTTTCCGCTGTGATGAATGGAGGTGCTCGCATGAGACCGCGCGAGAGGCGTTGGAGCCGCAAGTCAACCGGGGCGCCAAAATGGAACTGAGCGGAGGATGTCTCTGCGGCACGATCCGCTTCCGCGTTGGAAGCGAACCGAGAGTGCATTACTGCCATTGTGATATGTGCCGGCGAGCGACCGGCAGTGCGTTCGCGGTTCTGGCCTGGGTACCTTCCCAAAGCGTGACCTGGACCGATGCGACGCCGACCTATCGCAGGTCTTCGCCGATTGCCTGCAGGGGGTTTTGCTCCGCCTGCGGATCGCCGCTCAGCCTCGCCTATGACGCATCGCCGGGAGAGATCGCGCTTCATGTCGGAACGTTCGACGATCCAGCTCGCCTGGAGCCGCGCTACAATTATGGATCGAGGCAGCGACTTGGCTGGGTTTGCTGCGGAATGGACCTGCCGCACCACGACACCGAGGAGCGATGGTGAAACCATGTCTGAAGGGGAAGCCTGATGAGCATGTTTTACCGGGCGGCCAAGATTGCCGAAGAGGTCCACGCGGCACAGCGCGACAAGACCGGGCGACCTTATATCGAGCACTGTCGGCGTGTCGTTGACGCGGTCGAAACCAAGGATCAGAAGGTCGTCGCCTATCTCCATGACGTCCTGGAAAAGGGCGAAGGCTGGGACCGGACCAGGTTGGAAGAGGCCGGTTTTGGCCCGACGATCGCGTCGGCCGTCGACGCCATGTCGCGCAGGGACGGCGAGGATTACTTCGCGTTCGTGCGACGAGCGGCATCGAATCCATTGGCGCTGCCGGTGAAGCGCGCGGATCTGGCGGACAATATCTGGCAGGCACGACAGGCCGGGGCATCAACCGTCAGATACGAGGAGGCACTACGCATCCTTGATGAAGAGTTTCCACGCGGTTAGCAGCTGCCTTGAATTTCAGCTCGCGCCGATGAGAACGGGCAATCTACTCCGTGACGTGGGGCGTATGCCTTCTGTCCTCCGCGGGCTCGACATCGATGCGCGCCTTTTCCGGATCGAATGCACCATGACGTGCAATGGCCCGCGCCGCGGTTTCAGGCGTCTCGTATGCCCACATGAAATCGTCAGCCGAGCTGCCCACGGCATGGACGCGCCAGTAGCTCGCGGTACCTTTCAAAGGGGAGCGGCTGGTGGTGTTCGTTTTTTCGAAAAGGTCAAAATAGATGTCTTCGAAAGGGATATAGAACACGGGCTCATGCCCTTCTTCCTGAAGCACTTTCGCCCGTTCCGTGGCAGCGACTATGGCGTCGGAAAATCGTACCGTCACCGTGCCCGCAAACGGTTCTATGGCCAACTGGCCAGCATGGTGTCTTGAGATTGCGCCTGAAGCTTGCATCCAAATTCTCCCTGGCTGCCGATTGATTGCGAGACCGCATTTCGGTTCGTCATGCATGGAGACGAAATGCGCGGCGATGCGTCAGGTTCCGGTCTTTACTATGGGGTCGATGGCGCCCCTCCTTCAGCGCTTGCCATGGCTATCGAGAAACGCAGCCAACATTCGCGAAACCTGATCAGAAGCCTCACGCGTCGGGAAGTGTCCGATGCCATCCAGCAC
>NZ_RZRP01001260.1:0-1236 GCF_003997795.1 Mesorhizobium sp. M7A.F.Ca.US.005.03.2.1
CCGCTGTCCTTCGGCTGGCCGCTGATTGTCGCGCTGGTCGTCGGCATGGCGTTCACCGCTTTGCTGGCGCTGCTGCTCGACAAGGTGCTGTTTTCGCGGCTGCGCTCGCAAGGCCAGGCGATCATCGTGGTGATGGCGAGCTTCGGTGCCTCGATGGCGCTGAGAAGCCTGCTCGAATTCACCTTCACCTCGCGGCCGACCTATTTCAGCCGGGCGATCCAGATCGCCATGCCGGTCGGCTTCGGCATCCGCATCACATCAGACCAGATCGCGCTTTTGCTGCTGACCGCGGTGCTGGTGCTCGCCGTGCATCTGTTGATGACG
Source organism: Mesorhizobium sp. M7A.F.Ca.US.005.03.2.1 (assembly GCF_003997795.1). Classification (NCBI taxonomy): domain Bacteria; kingdom Pseudomonadati; phylum Pseudomonadota; class Alphaproteobacteria; order Hyphomicrobiales; family Phyllobacteriaceae; genus Mesorhizobium; species Mesorhizobium sp. M7A.F.Ca.US.005.03.2.1. The sequence continues at coordinate 325 of NZ_RZRP01001260.1, forward strand.
CGCACGCAGACCGGCCGCTCGATGCAGGCCCTGAGCCAGAACGCGGCACTGGCCCGCATCGTCGGCATCGACGTCGCCAGCGTGGTGCGCGTCACCTGGGTCATCGGCGGGGCGCTGGCCTGCGTGGCCGGCGTGATGATCGGCATCCTGGTGCAGATCCGCCCGTTCATGGGCTTCGACATGCTATTGCCGATGTTTGCCGCCGCCATTCTCGGCGGCATCGGCAGCATCCCCGGCGCCGTGCTCGGCGGCCTGATCATCGGGCTCGCCGAGGCCGGTGCCGTGCAGCTGATCGGCGCCGAATGGCGCGCCGCCGTCTCCTTCATCATCCTGATGGCGGTGCTGTTCGTGCGGCCGATCGGCCTGTTTGGTGTGAGGGAACGCTGATGGATCTGATCGGCTACGGCGCCTTCTTCCTGACCACCGCGCTGATCTTTTCGCTGGTCACGCTGGGGCTCAATTTGCAGTGGGGCCTGACCGGCCTGTTCAATGTCGGCCTTGCCGGCTTCGTCGCCATCGGCGCCTACACCTCGGCATTGCTGACCACTCCCGACGACGCCGCGCGGCTGGGTGGCCTTGGCCTGCCGATCGTTGTCGGCTGGGCGGGCGCCATGGTCGTCGGCGGCATTGCCGCGGCGTTAACTGGCATGGCGACGCTGCGGCTCAGGTCCGACTATCTGGCGATCACCACCTTCGGCGTCGCCGTCGTCGTGCAACTGGTCGCGCTCAACGCGCAGAAACTGACCGGCGGCCCGTTCGGCATCGGCTTCATCCCGCGCCCCTTCGGCAGCCTTGCCGAGACGCCGCTGCTGTTCAACCTGTCGAACCTTGCCGTGGTCGCGGCGGTGACTCTGGTCGCCTATCTCGCTTTGGAACATCTGTCGCGCAGCCCGTGGGGCCGCGTGCTGAAGG
>NZ_RZRP01001261.1:0-1231 GCF_003997795.1 Mesorhizobium sp. M7A.F.Ca.US.005.03.2.1
CAGCGGCCCCCTGTCGCGGGCGGCAATGCTGCCGACTCCGGTCTACATCAGGGCGATGCGCCGTCGTGCGGCACTTGCGGCCGCCATGGACGAACGGCTGTCCTCGGTCGATGTGCTGGCCTTGCCGACCACACCGGTGACGGCGCCGACTATCGTCTCTATGGCTGACGACGCCGGGTTGCGTGACCGAACCGAAGGCCTGCTGCTGCGCAACACGCAGGTCGCCAACCAGTTCGATCTCTGCGCGATCTCGCTGCCGATGCCGGGCACTCCGCTGCCTGCCGGATTGATGCTGGTGGCGCGCAACGGGCATGACCGGCGCCTGCTGCGGATTGCCGCTGAAGTGGAGCGGCTGCTGGCGGTTGATCAGCACTGAACCGGAAATTGCGGATCAGCGCGACGAACAGTGCTTGCGTTCGCTGTCCATGGCGGTGCGTACGATGCTGGTCGCGACCAGCCAGGGCAGATCGTACTCCTTGCCGGTGATCGTCTGGGTGCGGTGCTCGATCGAGCCTCTGACGACGATCTTTCCGGCATAGAGCGCGTCGGAAAGATCCGTTATCGCCTTGTCGGCCCGCGGCAAGCCGCTGGTGTCGATCGACATGCCCTTGATGATCGTTCCGGTGGCAAGATCGAGCACGCTGTTCGACGGGCACGGCGCCTTGAAGCAGCGCAGCCCGTTGTCGCAATAGACATAGCTGCTTTCGGCCGCGAATGACGGAATGGCGCAGAGCGAACAGGCGGCGACAATGAGGGATGTGAGGCGAGGACTGAACATGGGTCTCAACGTCACGAAGAATTGGGGCGAAACCGCGATGTGCTACACGCTCGCCGGGAACCGCTGCCGGTAGTGATCGACCACTTCCGGATTGCGCAGATTGACCGGCAGTTTGCCCGCCAGCACGAGCAGGGCTTCGCCCGCCGCGCCGACGCCCATGCGCATCATCGATTCCTCGGTGATCCCCGCCATGTGCGGCGTGACGATAACATTGTCGAAGCCGAAATAGGGATGGTTCGACGGCAGCGGCTGCGTCGCAAACACGTCGAGCGCGGCGCCGCCGATGCGCCGTTTCTGCAAGGCCTCGATCAGCGCGTCGTCGTCGACGACCGGTCCGCGCGACACGTTGATCAGCAACGCCTGCGGCTTCATGCGGGCGATCCGCTCACGGTTGATCAGGCCGCGCGTTTCCGGCGTCAGCGGGCAGCACAGAACGATGATGTCGCTCTGCTC
>NZ_RZRP01001262.1:0-1230 GCF_003997795.1 Mesorhizobium sp. M7A.F.Ca.US.005.03.2.1
ATGCAGCCCTATCTGGTGCTGAATTTTTGCATTGCTCTGGTAGGCATCTTCCCGTCGCGGAATTGAAGGACGCGCAGCCATGACAGTTTACATCGGCGAGATTCGCATGTTCGCGGGAAACTTCGCGCCCGCCGGCTGGATGTTCTGTCAGGGCCAGACGATACCCATTTCCGAAAATGATGCCCTGTTCCAGTTGATCGGCACCACCTATGGCGGCGACGGTGAGGAGACATTCAAACTGCCGAACCTGGCCAGCCGCGTGCCGCTCCATCAGGGGACCGGATTTATCATCGGGCAAACCGGCGGCGTCGAGGACGTGACGCTGAGCATACAGCAAATGACCGGCCACACGCACGCGATGCTGGCAACGACCAGCGTCTCCAGCCAGACGAGCCCCGCCAACAATGTCGTGGCCCAGTCTTCCACGGGCAAGCTCTATGTCGAGGACACGCCCACGGCGAACCTCGCCAATCCCGTGGTCGGCATGTCTGGCGGTGGCTGGCCCCACACCAACCTGCAGCCTTATCTCTGCGTCAATTTCATCATCTCGCTGTTCGGCGTTTTCCCGACCCCAACATAGGACAGGACCATGTCGGACCAATTCGTAGCAGAAATCCGAATTTTCCCGCTCAACTTCGCGCCCGTGGGCTGGGCGGTCTGCGACGGCCAGATCCTGCCGATTTCGCAAAACACGGCCTTGTTCTCGCTGCTGGGTACGACCTATGGCGGCGACGGCAAGTCGACCTTCGCCTTGCCGGACATGCAAGGCAGTGTGCCGATGCAGCCCGGCCAAGGTCCAGGATTGAGCTTTTATGATCTCGGGCAGTTCGGCGGCTCGGACACGGTCACCTTGCTCGAATCGGAAATGCCGATGCACAACCACAGCATCCGCGCCGTAACCGACCCCGCCGACCTCCAGATCCCGACGCCGACGCGGGCGATCGCCAGGTCGACCAACGCCAACGCCTACAAGAACACGACCGTCAACATGGTGCCGATGGCGGCCAACATGCTGGCTCCGGCGGGTGGCGGCCTGCCGCACAACAACCGGATGCCCTACCTCACACTAACCTTCTGCATCGCGCTGCAAGGCATTTTCCCACCAAGAGGCTGACCGAGCCAACAGGGCAGGACCGATATCATGGCCAAGAACGCAGAACCGAAATCGAAGGCCCCCGCGGCGAAGACGCCGGCGCGGAAAGCGCCCTCCACGGCCAGGGCCCGCCCGGC
>NZ_RZRP01001263.1:0-1226 GCF_003997795.1 Mesorhizobium sp. M7A.F.Ca.US.005.03.2.1
GCACTATCGATGATCTGCCAGCCGATGACCGCGTCGTCGCGCACCGTGCCGGCCCACTCGAAATAGGTCAGCGCTATGCGGCCCGTGGCGCCGGCGCGAACAGCCTTGATGAAGTCGGGATGCCGCAGCGCCTCGACATAACCGGCGCGCTGCAGCGCGAACTCCTTCTCGTCCATCGACAGCGAGATGTCGACTGCCAGCACCAGCTCGACGTCGACGGCGAGCGCATCCCGCGGCGAGGCGGCGGGAGCAGCCTGGGCGCAGGCAAGACAGGCAAGCAGGCGCAGAGCATCAAGCATGGCCGTCACCAGGTTGTTCTCCCGAAGAGCTTCCCTCGCGATCACGGCAAAATAAAGCTTTGCTTCCCCGTCCGGATATCAGCTCATTTCTTGCGGCGGGCGGCGACTGGCGGCGGTTCGATCGCGCCGGCTCTGACGCGGGCGGGCTTCAGCGCTGGCGCACCGGAATCCTTGACGATCGTCAACGCGCGCGGGAAGAAGTGGTTGTTGTGCTGGCCGCGCCCGATGTTGAGGATCGCTGTCGCCGGCAAACGCTTCTCGAGCATCGACAGCACGCGTCTTAGCGATGGGCCGTCGAATGCATCCAGCGCCTCGTCGATGATCACCCATTTCGGCTGCCGCAACGCGAGCCTGGCGAAGGCCAGCGAGCGCTGTTCGTCATCGCCCAACTCATGGTCCCAACGCCCGGCGCGGTCGAGCGATGAGGATAGCCGTCCCAGACCGACCTCGGCCAGCACCGCCGAAATGTCGGCATCGTCCGCCGGCGCGGGGCCGTTCGGGTGATCGAGGACTTCGCGCAATGTGCCGACCGGAAAATAAGGCACGCGCGGCACGAATATGGGGGTTTCTCCCGCCGGCAGGCCGATCCGGCCGCTTCCCCATGGCCACAGGCCGGCAATGGCACGAAAGAACAGCGTCTTGCCCGCACCGGGATCGCCGGTGATCATGACGCGCTCGCCGGGGCGGATTTCGACATGCGGGTCGGCGAGCCTGGTGCAGCCCTCCGGCGAGGCCACTTCGAGCTTCTCGAAAGTCAGGCTGCCACTGACGTTTTGGCCGAAGGCGATGCGCTTTTCGGTGTCGTGCAGCGCATCGGTTTCATCGAGCGCGATGCGGAAATCGGCCACGCGCATCAGCGTGGCGCGCCAATCGGCAATGCTGCCGATGTTGTTGATGAACCAGCGCAAGGAGGAGTGGACCTGGTTG
>NZ_RZRP01001264.1:0-1226 GCF_003997795.1 Mesorhizobium sp. M7A.F.Ca.US.005.03.2.1
GTCGGTAACCTTCAATAGATGGACGATCATCGATGCTACCGGCGGGCCGGTGCTGTCGGGGACGATCCGCTACCGGCTGCGCACGTCGTTCTCGCGCACGGGCAAGACCGCCACCTCTCGAATTGCGGCGCCACGGGGGATCGCGAATAGCGGGCCGGCAGCCGAGGGCGACGAGGTTCTACACGATCAGAACCTACTCGAAGGAATAAGTGAAACCTTCCTTGGAGGCGCCGACGGTGACTTTGGTCATCTTTTCGCCCTCGAGCGACCGGTTAAGCACGCCGCGGCTCAGTTCCGGCAGCAGCGTGTTGGTCAGGATGGCATCGATCATCCGCCCGCCGGATTCGATCTCGGTGCAGCGGGCCTTGACCAGATCCATGACACCGTCGCCGATCACCAGTTCCGCATCGTTGGTTGCCCGCAACCGGCGAGCGATCTTGGCGAACTGGTGGCCAGTGATCGCCTCGATCATCGAATCAGAGAGCGGATAGTAAGGAATGGTCACCACCCGGCCAAGGAAGGCAGCCGGGAAGACCTTCAGCAATGGGCTGCGCAAGGCGGTATCCAGATCGTCGAGCCCGGTCCGCAGCGTGCCATTCCTTGTGCGGTCCATGATGACTTCGGAGCCGACATTCGAGGTGAGCAGGATCAGGGTGTTCTTGAAATCGATGCGCCGGCCCTCGCTGTCGTCCATCATCCCCTTGTCGAAGACCTGGAAGAAGATTTCGTGGACGTCGGGATGCGCCTTCTCGACCTCGTCGAGCAGGATCACCGAATAGGGTTTTCTGCGCACCGCTTCGGTCAGGATGCCGCCCTTGCCGTAGCCGACATAGCCGGGCGGTGCGCCCTTCAGTGTCGAGACGGTGTGCGCCTCCTGGAACTCGGACATGTTGATGGAGATCAGGTTCTGCTCGCCACCGTAAAGCGTTTCGGCCAGCGCCAATGCCGTTTCGGTCTTGCCGACGCCCGAGGGGCCGCAAAGCAGGAAGACCCCGACCGGCTTTTCAGGCGCGCCAAGCCCGGCGCGGCTGGTCTGCACGCGTTTGGCGATCATCTCCATGGCGTGATCCTGGCCGACGACCCGTTCCGAAAGCGTGGCGGCGAGCTTGAGCGCCTTTTCGGTCTGGCTGGACAGCATCCGTCCGGTCGGGATCCCGGTCCAGTCCTGGACCACGGCGGCCACTGCATTGCGGTCAACCGAGGGCAGAATCAGCGGTGTCTCGCCT
>NZ_RZRP01001265.1:0-1225 GCF_003997795.1 Mesorhizobium sp. M7A.F.Ca.US.005.03.2.1
AAGGAGAAGGGGCTGTTCGCCAAGTTCGGCATGCCTGACGTCGAGGTGCTCAAGCAGGCCTCCTGGGGTGCGACACGCGACAATCTGATGCTCGGCGGCGCGGCCAACGGCATCGACGGCGCCCATATCCTGACGCCGCTGCCTTACCTCATGCACACCGGCAAGGTGACGCAGAACAACCAGCCGATGCCGATGGCGATCGTGGCGCGGCTCAACTACGACTGCCAGGGCATTTCGGTCGCCCAGGAATATGCCGGCACCGGTGTCGGCCTCGACGCCTCGAAGCTGAAAGACGCCTTCGCCGCCAAGAAGGCGACCGGCAAGGAAATCAAAGCCGCCATGACCTTCCCGGGCGGAACCCATGATCTCTGGCTGCGCTATTGGCTGGCCGCCGGCGGCATCGATCCCGACAAGGACGTCTCGACCATCGTCGTACCGCCGCCGCAGATGGTGGCCAACATGAAGGTCGGCAATATGGACGTGTTCTGCGTCGGCGAGCCGTGGAACGAGCAACTCGTCCACCAGGGCGTCGGCTTCACCGCCGCCACGACAGGCGAATTGTGGAAGGGCCATCCCGAAAAGGCGCTCGGCCTGCGCGCCGAATTCATCGAGAAATATCCGAACGCCACCAAGGCGATCTTGATGGCCGTCATGGAAGCCCAGCAATGGTGCGAGGCCACCGAGAACAAGGACGAGATGGCCGCCATCATCGGCAAGCGGCAATGGATGAACGTGCCCGTCGCCGACATCATCGGCCGCCTCAAGGGCGACATCAACTATGGCAATGGCCGCGTCGCCAACGGCACCGATCTCTCCATGAAGTTCTGGAAGGGCGGCGTCTCTTATCCGTTCAAGAGCCATGATGCGTGGTTCCTTGCCGAGAACATCCGCTGGGGCAAGTTCGCGCCGACCACCGACATCAAGGCGCTGGTCGACCAGGTCAACCGCGAGGATCTGTGGCGCGAGGCGGCCAAGGATCTCGGCGTCGCGGCAGCCGACGTTCCGGCGTCGTCGTCGCGCGGCGTCGAGACCTTCTTCGACGGCAAGATTTTCGATCCGGCCAACCCGTCCGCCTATCTCGACAGCCTGAAGATCAAGGCATCGGCGTAGCCTGATCGCAAGCGGCGCGCATGCGCCGCTTGCGATCACTACCTGCCCCCAAGGAGTTTTCCCCAGACATGTCTATCCAGACTATCGAGGACACCAAGGTGAAGGCCTTTCCCGC
>NZ_RZRP01001266.1:0-1225 GCF_003997795.1 Mesorhizobium sp. M7A.F.Ca.US.005.03.2.1
TTCGGTCCGGCCTGCGGTGCTGGAAGCGGCCAAGACTGCCTATGCGGCATCTGCCGGGGATCAACCGTTCCGCCTGCTGGTTTTTGGCGGCAGCCAGGGCGCCCAATTCTTTTCCGATGCCGTGCCGGGAGCCATTGCGCTGCTTTCCGACGCCCAGCGCAAACGGCTGGTCATTACCCAACAAGCGCGCGCCGATGACGTGGCGCGGGTCAAGGCGGCCTATGCCACCCTTGGCGTCGCCGTCGAGGTCTCGCCCTTCTTCACCGATATGGCGGCACGCATGGCGGCCGCTCATCTGGTGATCTCGCGTTCCGGCGCCTCGACCGTCTCGGAGATCGCCGTCATCGGCCGGCCGGCGCTGCTGGTGCCTTACCCCCATGCGCTCGATCACGATCAGGCGGCGAACGCGGCGGCCCTTGCCGCTGCCGGCGGCGGCGAAGTGCATCCGCAATCCTCGCTCTCGTCCGAACGCATCGCAGCGCTTGTCGGCGGGCTGATGGACGACCCCGATCGGCTGACGGCGATGGCGGCGGGTGCGAAATCGGCCGGCAGGCCGGACGCGGCACGGTTGCTCGCCGATCTTACAGAGGCTATTGCGTCCAAAAAAACCGTTTCGGATTTCAGGAAGGGGACGCAAGCATGAAGATGCCGCAGACCATCGGCCTTGTGCATTTCATCGGCATTGGCGGCATCGGCATGAGCGGCATTGCCGAAGTGCTGCACAATCTCGGCTACAAGGTGCAAGGGTCCGACCAGGCCGAAAGCGCCAATGTGCAGCGGCTGCGCGACAAGGGCATTGAATGCTTCGTCGGCCATAGGGCCGAGAATCTCGGCGATGCCGAGGTGGTGGTCGTCTCGACGGCGATCAAGAAATCCAACCCTGAGCTGAAGGCCGCGCGCGAAAAGCTGCTGCCGATCGTGCGCCGGGCCGAGATGCTGGCCGAACTGATGCGCTTTCGCCAGGCGGTGGCGATCGGCGGCACGCATGGCAAGACGACGACGACCTCGATGGTGGCGACCTTGCTCGATGCGGGCGGGCTCGATCCGACCGTGATCAATGGCGGCATCATCAATGCCTACGGCACCAACGCCCGCATGGGCGACGGCGAATGGATGGTGGTCGAGGCCGACGAGAGCGACGGCACCTTCCTGAAACTGCCGGCCGAGATCGCGGTCGTCACCAACATCGACCCCGAGCATCTTGACCACTATGGCAGCTTCGACA
>NZ_RZRP01001267.1:0-1220 GCF_003997795.1 Mesorhizobium sp. M7A.F.Ca.US.005.03.2.1
ATACGGTCATCTATCACCGACACCAGCCGGCCGCTCGCGAGGTCGGGCGCGGCAATGAAATCCGGCAGGACGGTGAATCCCAGCCCGGACACGGCCGCGGCTCTCGCCGTCATCGGGCTGTTGACCTCGATCGGACCCGACACCGAAACGCTGACCGGATCGCCATTGTCGCCCTTGAACGGCCAGTTGTTCAGTCCGCGGCCATTGGTGTCGACGATGCAAGGCATGCGGCTGAGATCCTGCGGCCGTGTCGGCGTGCCATGCTTGGCGATCAGTTCGGGGGAGGCGCAGAGCTTTATCGAAAACGGCGCCAGACGCCTGGCGATCAGCGACGAGTTCTCCAGCCGCGAGATGCGCACCGCAAGGTCGAAGCCTTCCTCGACCAGATCGACGAAGCGGTCGTCGAGCTGGATGTCGAGCACGATGTCTGGATGCTGCTTGGCGAAGTCGATCAGCGACTGGCCGATCGGCGCGTCGGCGAAGGTGCGCGGCGCCGACAGCTTGATCCGGCCGCGCACGTCGCCGGAGGATTCGCGCACCGCGTCGGCCAGGCTGTCGACCTCGCGCACGATCTCCGAGGCGCGCCGGTAATAGGTGTGGCCGGCCTCGGTCATCGAGAACTGGCGCGTGGTGCGGTTGAGCAGCAAAGCGCCGAGTTCGTCCTCCAGCTCGCGCACATATTTCGACAGCAAGGCCTTGGAGCGGCCGATCTTGCGCGCCGCCGCGGAAAAGCCCTCGGCCTCGACCACGTCGATGAAGGCACGCATGCGCGTCAGTGTGTCCATGGTCAGGCCTTTCGTGCCGCGTCGAGAAGTTTCCGGCCGAGCCGTATCAGGGCAATGTCGCTGCCGGAAGGGCCAAGCAGCGACAGGCCGAACGGGGCGCCGGCGACCGAGCCGACGGGCAGTGTGATCTGTGGAAAACCGGACAGGCCGGCCAGGCACAGAAGCTGGAGCGCCCGTTCGCGATAGGCCTGGAACTGCTCCGGCGTGCTGTCCACGTAAGGCGCCGGACCAGGCACCGTCGGCAGGACAAGGAAGCCGTCCTTGCCGAGCAGGGCGCTCAGTTCGCCGCGAAAGGTCAGACGCCGCACCTTCTCGGCCTGGGCTGTCTTGTCGTCGACGGCGCGGCCGAAGCCGAATCGCTCCTCGACGCCGGGGCCGAGGTCGCGCTCGCCGCTGGTGATCCATTCGCCATGCACCGCCCAGGCCTCCCTGGCC
>NZ_RZRP01001268.1:0-1213 GCF_003997795.1 Mesorhizobium sp. M7A.F.Ca.US.005.03.2.1
CCGGATCGAATTTCTTGGTCGGCGCGAACTGCCACAGGATCGGCCCGAGCTTTTCGCCGAGCGCCGCCACGCCGGAGCCAAGGAAGCGCATCATCGATTCGCCGGCCTCGCCCAGCACGCGCCGGTTGGTGACGAAGCGGTTGCCCTTCAGCGAATAGACAAAGCCGTCCGGCGCTTCGCTGGCCCATTTGACGAAGGTCGGCTCCTTGAAGCTGGAATAGTAGGTGCCGTTGACCTCGATGCTCGGCACCTGGCGAGTGGCGTAGTTCAACTGCTTGGCCTTGGAAAGCTTGTCGGGATAGAAGGACGTATCCCAGGGTTCGAAGGTCCAGCCGCCCATGCCGGCGCGGATTGTTCCCGATGTGCTCATTGTCATCCTCCCAATGCAGAAAAAGATCAGGCCGCGGTAATCTGATCGACGGTTTTGATCATGTCGACGAGCACCCATCCTGGCCGGTAGGGATTGGGCCGGCGACCCGTTTCGTGGAAACCATAGGCAAGATAGAGCGCAATGTTCCGCTCCATCCTGGCGTTGGTGTAGAGCCGCACTTCTGGCAGACCCCAGAGATGGGTCTGCTCATCCGCGTGTTTCAGCAGCGCAATGCCGAAGCCCTTGCCTTGAAAGTCGGGGGAGACCGCGACGGAGAATATCATCGCGTGGTCGTCATGTCGCTCCAGCGCGATCAGCCCGGCAAGCTCGCCGCCACTTTCCAGCAACCAGACCTCGCCGCGCGCGATGCGCGGCGCATAGTCCTCGGTGACCGGGATCGGCGGCGCGCCGAACAGCGCGATGTAAGGCGCATAGGCCGCTTCCGTCAGCGAGACGACGGTTTGGAGATCACCGGCAAGCGCTCTTCTGATTGTCATTCAAAAGCTCTCCAGAGCTCTCCAGGCGCCAACCGGTCGATCACTCCGCCGCTTCGCGTTTGCCTCCGGGACGTCGCTCCAGAAGCTCCTTGAGGAACTGGCCGGTGTAGCTGCGCTTTTCGCGCACGATGGCTTCCGGCGTGCCGGAGGCGACCAGTTCGCCGCCGCCGTCGCCGCCTTCGGGGCCGAGGTCGAGCACCCAGTCCGCGGTTTTTATCACTTCGAGATTGTGCTCGATGACCACCACCGTGTTGCCCTGGTCTACCAGTTCGTGCAGCACTTCCAGCAGTTTGGCAACGTCGTGGAAATGCAGGCCAGTGGTCGGCTCATCCAGGATGTAGAGCGT
>NZ_RZRP01001269.1:0-1213 GCF_003997795.1 Mesorhizobium sp. M7A.F.Ca.US.005.03.2.1
TATGGCACCCAGGACATGATAGTCGCGCAAACGAGCTATATGAATGAACGCCTGCGTGACGTATTGCCCCGCCGAGCAATCGCCAAGCTGCGTACTTTGCCCAACCCGGTCGATGAAGATCTCATCGTCAAAATGTCCATGGAGGCATTGCCCGGGCACGACGCCGAGATACTTTCCCGCCGTCCGCAGATAGTCTGGTGCGGTCGGCTGATTGATGTGAAGCGTCCGACGATCGCGGTTGATGTGCTGGCCGAGGTCAGACGAAGGACCGGCGAGGATTATGAGCTGACCATGGTTGGCTCTGGACCCATGGAAGCGGAGTTGAGAGCCCGCGCTGGCGAGCTTGAGCTGGCCTCGCGACTAAATCTGCTCGGCCAGAGAGACAACCCGTTTCCACTGTTTCGCGCAGCGCGTGTCGGCATGCTCACGTCGGCGACGGAGGGATTTCCCAACGTCCTTCTGGAAATGATGGCTTGCCGGATTCCTGGCATCGTCACCACCCCCTGTGCGGGAGATCTGGACATGCTGTCGGGCCTGGAGATTTCAGCCGGCTTTGGCGCGTCGGAAGTTGCGGAAGCACTGCTGAAGGTCATCCAAGGCGGCGATCGGTCGGCCTTGTACGGAAAGACCTTGTCGGAAAGATCGCCGGATCGGTTTGCGGATATGCTGTTGAGAGCGCCGTCGTCATATCCGGGTGGGCAGAGATGACGCCCGTTGCTCGCGACAAGATAATCGTCTCGATAAACACATCCTGGAATGTCGTCAATTTCCGCAAGGGATTGATCGAGGCGCTGCGGAGCCGTGGCTATGAGGTGGTCGTCGTCGCGCCGAGAGACGCGTATTCTTCGCTGATTGCGGCCATGGGCTGCCGCTATGTCGAACTCGACATGGACAATTCCGGCACGTCACCGTTGCGGGATCTGGTCCTTCTGTGGCGCTACTGGCGTCTCTTGCGGCGCGAGAGACCGCTGGCGTTTGTCGGCTTCACGATCAAGCCCAACGTGTTCGGCTCCATCGCGGCCAATCTGAACGGCATTCCCGTCATCAACAACATTTCGGGATTGGGGACGGCGTTCGTCCGCGGTGGTCTGCTGCTCAGGATTGCCAAGGTCTTGTACCGGGTGGCGTTGGCCCGTTCCAAAATGGTTTTCTTCCAGAACGACGATGACCGGATGCTGTTCGTCGATGAACGCCTGGTTCGCAAGGATCGAAC
>NZ_RZRP01000126.1:0-10728 GCF_003997795.1 Mesorhizobium sp. M7A.F.Ca.US.005.03.2.1
GCGTCCGATGTCTTGCCGCTCAATATGTCGAGCGCCGCCTGCATGACCATAACGCGCGCCTGCGCAACCTCGCGGTCGACCGTTTCGTCAGGATTGAGATTCAAAAGGCGCAGCAGCGGCTTCAGGCTCATGCCTTGCAGCACCAGCGTGCCGAGGACGACCGTGAAGGCAGCGAGCACGATCGGGTCGCGGGCCGGGAATTCAGCCGGCAGGGCGAATGCCGCCGCAAGCGTCACCAAACCGCGCATCCCGCACCAGCCGATCAGCACGCCGCCACGAAACGACGGAGCGTCACGCTGACGATCAGCCACGCCGAAACGGTCAAACCACCTGATGATCGCGCCGCACCCCAGAACCCAGACGAAGCGTGAGACGATGACGATGGCGAGCACTGTCCCGGCCAGGACGAACGCATCGGTCTGCCCCTGCCCGGCAAGCCGGCCGACGATCGTACGCGCCTGCAGGCCCATCAGCACGAAAGCCAGAACATTGAGCACGAAGACCGCCGTTTCCCAGACGGAATAAGAGCTGATGCGGTTTCTGGCCGGCATGCGGCGCGGCGCGGTGCGGGCGATCGTCATGGCATAGACGACTATGGTGATGATGGCCGACAGTCCGATCCTGTCGGCCAGGATCCAGACCCCGAACGTGCCGGCAAATTGCACCACAGTGCCGCTCGCCGGGTCCTCGATCCGGCCCAGCGTCATCAGAGACAACCGGCCAAGCAGATAGCCGGCCGCAAGACTGCCGAGCGTGGACAGCAGGATCATCGGAACGGCGCTGCTCAGCAGAATGGAGCCTGCTGCCGCAGAAATCGCCATTCGGTAAATCAGCAGCGCGGTGGCGTCGTTAAGCAGGCTCTCGCCTTGCAGAATGGCAGTGATGCGATGCGGCACCTTGAACTGGCCAAGTACGGCCGATGCCGCAACCGCATCGGGCGGCGCCACGATGGCGCCAAGCGCTATGGCCGCGGCAATCGGCAGACCTGCCATCGCCCAGCCGGCCAGCGCCACCGTCGCTGTCGTGAAAAGGACGGCACCAAGCGCCAGCAGCACAAGCGGCACCTTGTAGCGGTTGAGATCGCGCAGCGACGTGTCATAGGCGGCGTCGAGCAGTACCGGCGCGATGAACAGGGCAAGCGCCAGTTCCGGGTCGATCTCGATGGTCGGCACGCCAGGCACGAAGGCGATGGCCACCCCTGCCAGCGCCAGCAAAGAGGGATAAGGAACCTGCACGCGCCGCGACAGCGCCGTCAGCGCAACGGCGATCAACAGCAGAACGAGTGTCAGTTCGAAAAGAACCATGGCCTCTTATAGCCGGGAAGCGAGATTCTGGCAGCGGCAAAGCGGCTGGAAATTGTTGATTACCCGGCAAGCTCGAGCCGGCAGAAAATACCTCGAATTGCTTCCTGACAAATCGCCGTCCACACCGACATTGAAATCATCTGATATGGGGCGCGCTTAAACGCGGACTTCCCTGCACTGCAGCCCATGCCACGCGGCGGAAGCATCCTTCCCCCTTCGCTAACCGGGATACAGCCATTCATTCCAAACAAGCGCAGCAGCCTAGTGCAGCACGAGCATATCGCTCGAAGAAAACGAGATCTCGGCCTTCTCACCAACTGCGGGGGGCGGCGTTGCCGGGCTGTTGAACGTGTCGAGCGAGACCGTGTTGCCGCCGATGCCGACACGAACCCGGATGACCGATCCGAGGAAATGCACTTCGGAGATTTCTCCGGATAGGCTGGAGTCACGGCCAGGCTGGCGGCCCAGCGAAATAACTTCCGGACGCAGCGCCAGGGACAGCGTGTCGCCCGACTTGGAACCGTTGAGCTTGCCCTTGAGCGAGACCTGTTCGGAATTGACCCTCACCGTGCCCGCGGCGGCATCGGTGACGGTGCCTTCCAGCACATTCAGCGTGCCGACGAAATTGGCGACGAACTTGGTTGCCGGCCGGTTGTAGATCTCGAATGGCGTGCCGACCTGCTCGGCCTTGCCGCCATACATGACGGCGATGCGGTCCGAGATCGACAGCGCCTCTTCCTGGTCGTGCGTGACGAAGATGGTGGTGATGCCGAGCTTCTTCTGGATCGACCGGATTTCCTCGCGCAGCGACACGCGCACCTTGGCGTCGAGCGCCGACAGCGGCTCGTCGAGCAGCAGCAGCTTTGGCTTCGGCGCGATGGCGCGGGCTAGCGCGATGCGCTGCTGCTGGCCGCCCGAGAGCTGGTAGGGATAGCGATCCGCCATCTGCGGCAGCTTGATGATGCCGAGCATCTCGGCGACGCGGGCATCGATGTCCGCCCTCGGCATGCCAGCGACCTTCAAGCCGAAGCCGATATTCTGCGCCACGGTCAGGTTCGGGAACAGGGCATAGGCCTGGAACACCATGCCGACATTGCGCTGGTTGGGCTTCAGTCTCGTAATGTCCTTGCCGCTGACGACGATCGTGCCCGCGCTCGGCTCCTCGAAACCGGCAACCATGCGCAACACCGTCGTCTTGCCGCAGCCGGATGGCCCGAGGAAGGAGACGAATTCGCCGCGCTCTACGTCGAGATTGAAGTCCTCCACCACCGTGGTGGCGCCGAAGGATTTTCGAACGTGCTGGATGGAGAGGAATGGGTCGGCCATGGCGTGGTTCTCTCGATCAATTTGGGCGGTTCGCCGATTTCGGCGCGAAGCGGGACAGGATCTGGATCAGCGACATGCAGCCCCAGGTGATGGCGAAGGCGATCACTGCAAGGGCTGCGGGCTCGTATGCACGGTTGGCGCCGATGTTCTGCAGATACGGGCCGAAAGCCGGACGGCTGAGCAGGCTGGCCATTGTAAACTCGCCAATGACGATGGCGAAAGTCAGGAATGCGCCGGACAGCACCGCGATCAGCACATTGGGCAGGATGACGCGGGTGATGATGGTGCCCCAGCCCGCACCCAGAATTTGCGCGGCTTCGGTCAGCGTACGCACATCGATGGTGCGCAGACCGGTGTCAACGGCCCGATACATGTAAGGCAGAGACAGCGTCGTATAGCCAATGACAAGCAACGCGTTCGCACCCCAATTGCTTGCCAAGAATGGCAGCGGCGAGTTCGAGCCGTACATCCTGATATAGCCGAAGACGATGACGATTGCCGGAATGACCAGCGGCAAAAGGGTGATGAATTCGACGATTGGCCTGAGCTGAGGCAGACGCAGCCGGATCCAGTATGCCGCCGGCACCACGATCAGCACCCCCAGGATAATGGTGCAGAGCGCAGCGATGACTGAAAAGAGGAAAGTTGACTGGAAGCGCGCGTCTCCCAGCACGACTTGATAGGCGTCGAAGGAGTGGACGCCGCGCCGCATGCGCAGCGAGAACTCGACCGTCGCCATCAACGGAATAAAGAAATAGGC
The DNA here is from genome assembly GCF_003997795.1 of Mesorhizobium sp. M7A.F.Ca.US.005.03.2.1. Classification (NCBI taxonomy): domain Bacteria; kingdom Pseudomonadati; phylum Pseudomonadota; class Alphaproteobacteria; order Hyphomicrobiales; family Phyllobacteriaceae; genus Mesorhizobium; species Mesorhizobium sp. M7A.F.Ca.US.005.03.2.1. The sequence continues at coordinate 3,391 of NZ_RZRP01000126.1, forward strand.
AGCCCCGACAACAAAGACGACCCAGGCCCAGAACTTACCCGACTTCATTTGAGCCACCTTTCGGACCGAGTCCGAAACCAGATGTAGAAGACATTCGCAAGCCCGGTGATGACGATCATGCCAAAGGCTATGGCATAAGCGAGTTGCGGGTTGTGCAGCACGTCGCCATTCATCTGCGAGTAGAGCTTGATCGGAACGATATTAAGCGTCGGACCGGCAAACGCATAAGCGGTGGCGATGGCGCCGAAGGCGTTCGCAAACAACAGGATGACCGTACCGAGAAAACTCGGCCATATCACAGGGATGACAACCATGCGCCAGTACTGCGCCTGCGTGGCACCGAGCGTGGCCGCAGCCTCGCCCCACTCCTTCTTCAAGCCGTCGATGGCTGGTACGATGATGACCACCATCAGGGGAATCTGAAAGAACAGATAGACCGCGATCAGGCCCGTTGTGGTGAGAAAATTGAAGCCCATCGCGTAAATGTTGATGTTGAGCACGTCACGCAGAAGCGTCGTGACGATACCGACGCGGCCGAGCGTAGCCAGGAACGCGAAGGCGAGCGGCAAGCCGGCAAAATTCGAGGCGACGCCCGAAAACGTCAGGGTCGCGGAGCGCGTCCAGCTTGGCAGTCCGCCGCGCACGATCGCGATCGCGATGGCGAGCCCGGCAAACGCCCCGATGATGGCCGACCAGAAACTGATCTTGATCGAAGACCAGTAAGAATTGCTGATCGACGGATCGCTGACCAGCTGCAGAATATTGTCGAGCGTGAACCCGCCTTCACCGTTCCGGAAGGCTCCCACGACGAGATAGAGCGTGGGCAGGATCAAGAACATTAGGGCAAAGATGAAGAACGGCGCCACGCCTATCCATTGCGTCGGCAAGCGGAAGGCGGTCGCCTCCTTCGGCGGCACCGGCTTGGTGGCGAATGCCTGATTTGAAAGCGAGAGATCGGTCATGCGCCGGCTACCGTCTTCGAGGAAGGACCGGGCGGCCTCGCGGCCGCCCGGTGGATTTCAAGTCTTACTTGACGTTGGCGCCGACAGTGGCGTCCCAGTTCTTGCTGATAGCTTCCTTGGCCTTAGCCTGCTCGTCGAGCGACGGGAACGCGGCCGAGGCATAGGATTCCGCCGGCGGCAGCTTGGCCAGCACGTCCGCCGGGATCTTGCCGTTCTTGGCGAGATCGTTGAAGCGGATCGGGTGGCAATAGCCCTTCAGCCAGCCGATCTGGCCTTCGTCGGAGTAGAGGTATTCCATCCACAGCTTGGCTGCATTCGGATGCGGCGCGTAGGCGCTGATCGCCTGCACGTAGACGCCGGCGACGACGCCGGTCTTCGGCACGATGACGTCGACGGGCGGGTTGCCCTTCAGCGTGTCGCGGCCGGCGAGCGCGTTGTAGTCCCAGTTGATCAGGATCGGAGTCTGACCCTGGGCAAGCGTTGCCGGCTTGCCCACGACCGGAACGAAATTGCCGGCCGCGTTGAGCTTCTTGAAGAAGTCTAGGCCAGCAGTGCCGGCAGCTTCACCGGCTGCGGCGCCACCGGAAAGGCCGGCGGCGTAGACAGCCTGGATGGCTTGGTTTGAAACGCGCGGATCGCCGGCAAGAGCGACCGCGTTGGCGAATTCCGGCTTCAAGAGGTCGGCCCAGTCGGTGGGCGATTCCTTGATCAGGTCCTTGTTCACCATGAACGACAGAACGCCGTAATAGTCGCCGTACCAGAAGCCGTCGGCATCCTTGGCGCTGTCGGGGATCGAGTCCCAGGTCGACACCTTGTAAGGCTGGATCAGGCCATCGGCCTTGGCGGTCGGGCCGAAGGACAGGCCGACGTCGATGACGTCGGGCGCCTGCGGGCCCTTGTTGTCCTTGTTGGCCTTGATCGCCTCGACCTCGTCGCCGGAGCCGGCGTCGGGGTTGAGTTCGTTGACGGTGATTTCCGGATACTTCGCCTTGAAACCTGCGATGACATCGCCATAGCCGCACCAGTCATGCGGCAGCGCGATGGTGGTGAGCTGGCCTTCCGCCTTGGCGGCCTTGACGAGATCGTCCAGCGAATCCGCGGACGAAATCACCGTCGACGCGAAAAGCGCCGCGGCCGAAAGGGAAAGCACTTTCCCCGTGAACTTGAACATGTGTTCTCTCCGTTGAACTGACGCCGTTGGACGCCTGCGATGCGGTATCGTTTTCATGTGACAGCCAGATGAAAGCTTTGTGAAAGCGGCTGCTCGCAGTGCGAAAAAGTAAACTCTTTTTAACCTGATGTAGCAATCGCTCCGCGATTCTTTTTCCGGCTAACTAGTTTGTGCCTTGCCCGTCATCCTCCCCCTTGTTTTCATAGCCCCTTTTCAGATCACTTTGCGGCGCGGAAAACGCCTCAGACCGTGCCGGCAATGGCGTTTTCGAGCAAGGTCAGCGCCGCCTTCTTGGTCAGCTTGACCGGGTTACCGCCGGCGGTCGGATCGACCACCGCCATGTCGGCGATCAGCGCCTTGCGTTTCTTGTCCATGTCGAGCCCCTTGATAAGGCCCGGCAGCGCATGCGGCACCTTCAATTCCTTGCGCAGCTTGATAATCGCCTTGGCGAACCCGTCGAAGCCGCCCTTGATGCCGCAATAGGCGGCGAGCCGGCCGATACGCTCCTCGATGGAGTCACGGTTGAAGGCGAGCACATAGGGCATGAACACCGCATTGGTCATGCCGTGATGGGTGTCATAGAGCGCACCGACCGGATGCGACAGCGAATGGATGGCGCCGAGCCCCTTCTGGAAGGCAGTGGCGCCCATGGCGGCGGCGCTCATCATGTGGGCGCGCGCGACGAGATCCCTGCCGTTGGCATAGGCCTTCGGCAGGTTCTCGAAGACCAGCCTCACACCTTCGACGGCGATGCCGTCGGCCATCGGATGATAGCCCGGCGCGCAATAGGCCTCGAGACAGTGGGCGAGCGCATCCATGCCGGTGCCGGCGGTGATGAAGCCGGGCATGCCGACCGACAGCTCCGGATCGGCAATGACGATTGCTGGCAAAAGTTTCGGATGGAAGATGACCTTCTTGGTGTGCGTCGCCTCATTGGTGATAACGCCGGCGCGGCCAACTTCCGATCCGGTCCCGGCGGTGGTCGGCACGGCGATGATCGGCGCGATGGCGTCCGAATTGGCGCGCGTCCACCAGTCGTCGACATCCTCGAAATCCCATACCGGCCTGACCTGCCCGGCCTGGAAGGCGATCAGCTTGCCGAGATCGAGCGCCGAACCGCCGCCGAAGGCGATGACGCCGTCATGCTTGCCCTTCTTGAACACGGCGATGCCGGCGGTCAGATTGGACTCGACCGGGTTAGGCCTGACCTCGGAGAAGACGCCGTAGGGAACCTTGGCGTCGTCGAGAATCTTCAGCGTCGAGGCGACGACCGGCAGTTTCGCCAGTCCAGGGTCGGTGACGAACAACGGCCGCTTGATGCCGGTGGCCGCCAGCACCTCAGGCAATTCCTTGATGCGGCCGGCGCCGAAGCGGACGGTGGTGGGGTAGTTCCATTTGGAGATCAGCTTGGACATTTTTGTCTTTCAATAAATCAGATGGCTTCGCGCAGATGGAATGATTTCGGCCGGGTCAGATTGTCGTAGCCGATGGCCGACAAGCCCGCACCCTTGCCGGTGTCCTTGACGCCGGTCCAGACCAAGGCGGGGTCGAGGTAGTCGCAGCGGTTCATGAACACCGTGCCGGTCTCGACGCGGTTGCCGATCGCCACGGCATGCTCGGTATCGCGCGTCCAGATCGAAGCGGTCAGCCCGTAGGGACTGTCGTTCATCAGCGCGATCGCCTCTTCGTCGTTGCGCACCTTCATGATGCCGACGATCGGGCCAAAGCTTTCCTCGCGCATGACGCTCATCTGATGATCGACTTCTGTCAGCACCTCAGGTGCCAGATAAGGCGAACCAGCCTTGTCGTTAGCCACCTTCATGTTGATGTGCGCCTTGGCACCCTTGCGCAGCGCTTCCGCCTTCTGTTCACGGATCAGGTCAGCAAAGCGCGCCTGCGCCATCGGTCCCATCGTCGTCGCCTGATCGAGCGGATTGCCGAGGACATAGTTCTTGGTCTCGGCGATGAAGCCTTCGACGAATTCGTCATAGACCTTCTCGTGCACATAAACGCGTTCGATGCCGCAGCAGCACTGGCCGGAATTGTAGAAGGCGCCGTCGACCAGATTGGCGACCGCATGGTCCATCTTGGCGTCGGGCAGCACATAGGCCGGATCCTTGCCGCCAAGCTCGAGGCCGAGCGTCATGAAGGTGCCCGCCGCCGCTTTTTCGATGGCGCGGCCGCCGCCGACCGAACCGGTGAAATTGACGTGGTCGATCTTGCCCGAGCCGAGCAGCCTTTCGGTCTGGGCGTGGTTCAGCACGACATTCTGGAACACGCCCTTGGGCAGGCCGATCTTGTCGAAAGCCTGCTGAAAGCGTTCGCCGACCAGCAGCGTCTGCGCCGCATGCTTCAGGATCACGGTGTTGCCGGCCATCAGCGCCGGCACGATGGTGTTGACGGCGGTCAGATAGGGATAATTCCACGGCGCGATCACCATGACGACGCCGAGCGGGTCTTTCTTCACATAGCGGCGGAAACCGTCCTTGGGGTTGGAGGCCGGCACCGATTTGAGCGCCTGCTCGGCGATCTCGACCATGTAGTTGGTGCGTTCCCTGACGCCGCCGAATTCGCCGCCATAGCGCACGGGGCGCCCCATCTGCCAGGCGATCTCCGGCACGATCTCGTCGGTCATCGCGACCAGCGCTTCCAGCATAGCCAACATGTACTTGCCGCGCTCGACGATAGGTGTCTCAGCCCACTTCTCTTGCGCCGCCTTGGCGCGTTCCACTGCGGCGTTGATCGCCTGGTCTGTAGCAATCGGCCGCTCGGCATAGATCGAGCCATCGACGGGGGTAATGAGTTTGACCGTCTCGGTCATTTTGTAAGTCCTCGTATTCTACAACAAAATCGTATGGCCTGGCGCTGCCCCTCATCTGCCTGCCGGCAGCCTCTCCCCACAGGGAGAGGCTAAGAGTGAAGGGGGGCGCCAACGAACCGTCGATACCTAATACCGCTCGAACCCTCTGTGCAGTTCCCAATCCGTAATCCGGCGGTCGTATTCGAACTGCTCCCACTTTGCGGTGTGGACATAGTGTTCGAGCACATCCTCGCCGAGCGCCTGCTTGAGCATCTTCGACTTCGCCAGCGTGTCGGTGGCATCGCGCAGCGTCTTCGGAATCTCCGGCAGGCGAGATGCCTGATAGGCATCGCCGACGAACGGCTTCTGCAATTCCAGCTTTTCGTCGATGCCGGCAAGGCCGGCGGCGATCAGGGCTGCGAAAGCAAGATACGGGTTGAGGTCGGCGCCACCGATGCGGCATTCCATGCGGATGCCCTTGGTGCCCTCGCCGCACAGGCGGAAGCCTGCGGTGCGGTTGTCCTCGCTCCACATGATCTTGGTCGGCGCGAAGGTGCCGGCCTGGAAGCGCTTGTAGGAGTTGATATAGGGCGCCAGGAACCAGGTGAATTCCTTGGCGTATTTGAGCTGGCCGGCGGCCCATTGCTGGCCGAGTGTCGACAGCGTCCAGTCGGCCTTTTTGTCGAAGAACAGCGGTGTCTTGCCGTCGGCGCTCCACAGCGAATTGTGGATGTGGCTGGAATTGCCGGCGAGCCCGTAATTATACTTGGACATGAACGAAATCGCCTTGCCCTCGGACTCGGCGATTTCCTTGGCGCCGTTCTTCAGGATGACGTGGCGGTCGGCCATGTCGAGCGCCTCGGCATAGCGCACATTGATCTCTTCCTGGCCCGGACCCCACTCGCCCTTGGAATTCTCGATCGGAATGCCGGCCGCTTCCATTTCGTTGCGAAGCCGGCGCATGACGCCTTCTTCCTTGGTGGTGATGCCGATCTGGTAGTCGCCGATATAGGGCGATGCGGTGTCGAGACCTTGCCAGTGCTTCTTGCGGGCCGAATCGTAGGTCTCGTTGAACAGATAGAATTCGAGCTCGGATGCGAAATAGCCGATATAGCCGCGCTCGCTCAGCCGCTTGACCTGCTTCTTCAAGATGGCGCGCGGCGAATGCGGCAGGTCGTCATGCGTGTGGTGGTCGAGCACGTCGCAGATCACGAGCGCGGTCTTTTCCAGCCAGGGAATGCGCCGCAGCGTGGCGAGATCCGGCTTCATGACGAAATCGCCATAGCCCTTCGACCAACTCGCCGCCTTGTAGCCCGGCACCGGCTCCATATCGATGTCGGCGGCCAGCAGATAATTGCATCCATGCGTTTCGTCATGCGCGGAATCGACGAAGTACTGCGCCAGGAAGCGTTTTCCCGCCAGCCGTCCCTGCATGTCGACGATGCAGGCCAGCACGGTGTCGATCTCACCGCTGGAGACCGCTTTCTTCAACTGATCGAACGAGAAATTTCCGGCCATTCCTTTGGCACTCCAGCGCTTGGGCTTTGAATGAGTTGAACGAAACCATGGCCGGCACGATGCCGGCCATGGCCATGATGGTGGAGGTCAGTGGCCGGTTTCGCCGACTGCCTGTTCGGCCGCCTTGATGGCCGCCTGACGCGCCGCAATGATGTCGCCGAGCGGCGGCCCCTGGAAGCGGCGCTTCTCGAAGCCGAACCAGACGACTGCCGTCAGGATGAAGAAGCCGACGGTGATGTAGAGCGCCCAATCGTTCGGCGGCTGGATGCCGATGATGAAGATCAGGATCATTGAGACGATCGACAGGAAGGCGAACAGCATGAACACGCCGCGCCCCATGTTCCAGGGACCCATCTTGTCCCACTTCGGCGTGCCCCAGGCGAGCATGCCGAGCACGATCGGCACGGTGAAGGAGAGGAACAGGAAGATGACGGTGCAGGAAACCACGATGGTGTAGGCCGAAGTGCCTGCGACCGAAACCAGCGTCGAACCCCAGACGAACAGCACCGACAGGATCGAAGCCGTCCAGATCGCCGCCACCGGCGTGCGGTAGGTCGGGCTGACCTTGGCGAGTGCCGCCGAACCCGGCAGGCCGCCGTCACGCGAGAAGGCGAAGATCATGCGCGAGGCAGACGTCACCGTGGCAAGGCCGCACAGCAGCTGCGCGACGAACACGACGAGGTAGACGAACTCCTTGATGCCGGGGCTTACACGCTGGTCGAAGGCCCAGAAGAACACGTTCCAGCCCTGCTTGGCGGCATCGTCCATGTTCGGGATCATCAGCACGAAGGCGGCCAGGAACAGATAGCCGAAAACGGCCGACCAGATCACCGACATGACCATGGCGCGCGGCACGGAAGAAGCCGCCTTGATGGTTTCCTCCGAGG
>NZ_RZRP01001270.1:0-1205 GCF_003997795.1 Mesorhizobium sp. M7A.F.Ca.US.005.03.2.1
AAGGAAGCCGTAGCCGACGAACAGCAGCGCCGCCATCACGTCGAGCCGGTCGATGCCCGTCGCCATCACCGCGAACAGCACCACCATCGTCGTGGCATAGCCGGTCACCGCGACGCGCACCACGCGTCGCAGGCCGAAGCGCTCGGCCAGCAGCCCCGTCATCTGCGACATGCCGATGAAGGCGACCGCGTTGATCGAGAAGAACACGCTGTAGACCGAAGGCGACAGGCCGTAATGGTCGATCAGGATGAACGACGAGCTCGACAGATAGACGAAGAAGCTGGCAATGCCGAAGCCGGCAATCGCCGTCAGGCCGAGGAAGTTACGGTCGCCCATCAGGAAGCGGTAGGCCGACAGCGCGGTGCCGAAGGAGGACCCGGCGCGATCTTCCACCGGCCGCGTCTCCTTGAGCGAGGTCGCCAGAAGGATGGTGGCCAGCAGAGCCGCGCCCGTCACCGTCCAGAACACGGCACGCCAGCCGAAATTCTCGATGATCACGCTGCCGGTCAGCGGCGCCAGGATCGGCGACACCGAAAATACCAGCATCAGCAAGGACATCAGCTTGGCAGCCTCATTGCCGGTATGCAGGTCGCGCACGATGGCGCGCGGAACGGCCATGCCGGCGCTGGCGCCAAGCCCCTGCAGGAAGCGGAAAGCGATCAGCCATTCGATGGTCGGCGCCATTGCCGAACCGATGCCGCCGACCATGAACAGCGCAAGGCCGCCGTAGAGCGGCAGCTTGCGGCCGACCATGTCGGAGATCGGCCCGACGACGATCTGGCCAAAGCCCATCGACAGGAAGAAGATCAACAGGCTCATCTGCACGGCAGCGGTGCCGGCATGCAGATCGGCGCCGATCGACGGCAGCGCGGGCAGATACATGTCGATGGCGAACGGGCCGATGGCGGACAACAAGCCGAGCACGACCGCGATGCGGAGGAATTTGGGACTCATGATAGAGGCTTCTTTCAAATCTGGTTGCCGCCGCCAGGCGACGTCTAACCTAGGACGTTCCATCCCGTCAGATTCCGACACCTCGAGAGCGAGTTCTGTTCGTCTCTCTCATGCGAAATCTCTTAATCTTGTGTCCACAAATTTAGACACTCTTGTCTAAATCGTCAATCGCCTCTATATAGTTTTTTATGAAGCTGCACGTTTCTCCTGACATTTTCCCGCCACGCGGTCATGAGGCCAAGCGCCTGTCG
>NZ_RZRP01001271.1:0-1204 GCF_003997795.1 Mesorhizobium sp. M7A.F.Ca.US.005.03.2.1
AAGACAGGCAGCGCCACCCTTGGCATAGGCCTGCGCCAGCGCCGGCGGATCGAAATCGGCGCGGATCAGCCCCTTGGACGGGCTTGCCTTCTTGATCTCGGCGATCAGCGCAAAGGCGCCGGATTTGCGCTTTGCTTCGAGCGCGGCAAGAAAGCCGCGCGGTGCGTCGGCGTCCTTGGCTCGCGCCTTGATTTCGGCCAGCGGCACACGTGCCTTTGCCGCCGCGATCTCGTCGCGCTTGTAGGCCTCGATCTTGCGAAGAATGTCAGACACGTTTTACCCGTTCGAAATCTCGGCCAGCCTGTCGAGCACTTGCAGGGCCCGGCCGCTGTCGATGGCTTGCGCGGCGAGCGCGATGCCGTCGGCAAGCGTCGTCGCCTTGCCCGCCACCACCAGGCCGGCGCCGGCATTCATCAGCACGGTGTCGCGATAGGCGCCGGCAGCGCCGCCCAACATATCGCGCAAGGCTTTGGCATTGTAGTCCGCATCGCCGCCACGCAGTTCGTCCCTGCTGTGGCGCGGCAACCCGACCGCTTCAGGCGTCAGGGTGAAGCTGCGGATCTCGCCGCCGATCAGTTCGGCGACCTGCGTCTCGCCGGTGGTGGTGATCTCGTCATAGCCGTCGCCATGAGCAACCCAGGCATGCTCCGCACCCAGTGCCTTCAGCGTCTCGGCAACCGGCAGGATCCATTCCGGCAGGAACACACCGACCAGCTGCCGCTTGACGCCAGCTGGATTGGAGAGCGGCCCGAGCAGGTTGAAGATGGTGCGGGTGCCGAGTTCGACGCGGGTCGGACCGACATGTTTCATCGCTGGATGGTGCGCGGGCGCGAACATGAAACCAATGCCAGCCTCGTGGATGCAGCGGCCGATGAATTCGGGCGAGATGTCGATCTTGACGCCGAGCGCAACCAGCACGTCGGCGGCTCCTGTCAGCGAGGACAGGCCACGATTGCCGTGCTTGGCAACCGGCACACCACTGCCGGCGATGACAAAGGCCGATCCCGTGGAAATATTGACGCTGTGGGAATTGTCCCCGCCGGTGCCGACGATATCGATGGCGCCGTCCGGCGCGTCGACTTGCAGCATCTTGGCCCGCATGGTGGCGACGGCGCCGGAAATCTCGCTCACCGTCTCGCCGCGCACGCGCAGCGCCATCAGGAAACCGCCGATCTGGCCGGGGGTCGCATCACCCGACATGATG
>NZ_RZRP01001272.1:0-1201 GCF_003997795.1 Mesorhizobium sp. M7A.F.Ca.US.005.03.2.1
GGCGCATGCTGCCGTGCTGCTTGGCCTGCTGTTGTCCGCAACCTGGGGAGTAGCCGAGCCACAGGCTGCTTCGCGGGTCTGCCGCCAGTTGGAAGCCGATCTTGCCGCGTCCTCGCGCGGCGGCGGTGGCGGTCCGGCGCTAGTCCGGAAATACGATTCCGCGATTGCCAGGCAGCATGAGCAGATTTCGAAGGCTCGCAGCCAGGCGAGCCAGGCCGGGTGCGGTTTTTCGCTGTTTGGCCGCAACCTCAATCAATGCGCCGGGCTCAACGCCACCATCGACCGCATGAATGCCAATCTCGACGCCTTGCAAAACAAGCGCGAGCGGCTGGCTGGCGGTGGCTCTCGCCGCGATCGCGGACGCATCCTGGCGGCGCTCGACGCCAATGGCTGCCGCGACGACACCGTTGCGCCTCGGCGTGCGCCTTTGCAGGAAGCGAACCGCGACGGCGGCAGCGCAAACCTGTTCGATCAGCTCTTCGGCGGCAACAGCAAGCAGCTCGATATGCTTGATGAACCCAACCAGCCCGACGATCCCAGCGAGGAGCGCAATGTCCGCCGTGTGCTCAACCAGCCCGGCGTACCGGATTTTCCGAGCGTCGGTGGCGAATTCCACACGTCCTGTGTGCGCACCTGCGACGGCTACTTTTTCCCTATGTCGAACTCGGCCTCGGCAGGCGATTTCGAACGCGACCAGAAGAATTGCGAATCGAGCTGCCCCGGCACCGAGATGCAGGTTTTCTATTCGCGCGGCATGGACGACGATTCGGCGTCGATGATGTCATCTGTCACCGGCCGACCTTACAGCGAATTGCCGACCGCCTATCTCTACAAGCGGCCCGGCATGTCGCGGCCGCCGGCTTGCGGCTGCAACGCCGCTGCGCAGGGCTTCCAGATCATTGCCGGCAATCCGCCGAATCCGGTGCAATCGCAGCCAGAGACAGACGCGTCATCATTCATTCCAGTCCCGGTTGCAAAACCTGATCCGGGCGCCGATCCCGAAACGCTGGCCAATCTGGAAGGTGGGCTCGACCGCGAGGCGATCAAGCGGCTTTCCGCCAGGCCGGTGACGTCGCCCGTGTCCGCGCTGCCGCCGGAACAGCGCAAGGTCAGGGTCGTCGGGCCAACGTTCCTTCCCGACCCATCAGCGGCAATAGATCTGCAAGCTCCGGCCCCGAAGGCAGTCCGGTAAGGGCTGTCC
>NZ_RZRP01001273.1:0-1201 GCF_003997795.1 Mesorhizobium sp. M7A.F.Ca.US.005.03.2.1
GGTCGTAAACAACTGCAATTGTCGCGTCATGGGAAATTACAAAGGCTCGGATGGCAGTTGGGGTGGCTTCGGCCCCATCCGCGCGAGCGGCCGTGAGGCAACTCCCAAAAGATGCGATGCCGGCTGGGACATCAGCTTTTGCAACTACGATTCCTGGGTGGCAGGCACATGTCGGCCGAAGGATCCCAGGCAGATGTAAGCTTTCAAGCATGTCACTTCGCGCGCTTGGCTCGTTGCCGACGATGTGGCCGGCATCGAACGCCTGCCACTCTGTCGGCGCACGATAAATCCGTTACTGCTCCTTCTTGAACAGGTCCTGGAAGATCAGCTGGCCCCAAGTGCGGCCGCGTGCGTGCACCAGCGTGCCGCCCTCGTTGAGCTTCCCCAGCTTGACCGGTGCGAACCCGAGTTGTCTGGCCAAGGCCGCCACGGGAGCGATCGCGTCCTCGTCGTCGCTCGATAGAAAGACGACCCGGTGCCCGCCCTCGACGATCGGATCGGCAGCCAGGGTGGCCGCAATCAGGTGATTGAAGCCTTTGACGAGCTTGGCGCCGGTGAACGCCTTCGCGACGAAGGCGGAGGACGGCAGACCGTCCAGCTCTTCGGGGACTGGAAACACGTTCGTCGCGTCGATGATCGTCTTGCCTTCCCAGCTTGGCAGCGCCTTCGCGACATCCGGGTGCGATTCAAAGCGGACAGCCAAAAAGATGATGTCCGCCTTGACGGCGTCCGCCAGTGTTTTCGGGATGATCGTGGGTCCGATCGCGGCCGCGTCGGATGCAAAGCTTTCCGGGTCGCGCGTGGTTGCCACGGACACTTCGAGGCCCTTGCGGGCAAATGCCTTGGCAAGAGCCTGGCCGATCTTGCCGAAGCCGATAATTGCGTAGCTCATGTATACTCTCCTTCAGTTTACCAGGCCCTGCGGGCTCGGGATATCGAATGGAATGAACGGCGGGGCGTAGCGGGTCAGATTTGCGCCAAGCCCCCGTCGACGGCGACCTCGCTGGCAGTCATGAAGCTGCTGTCGGGCGACGCGAGAAACGCAGCCGCCGCCCCGATCTCCGCTGGATCGGCCATACGCTGAAGCGGATTCATCGAGGCGAAGACCTTCAAGCCCTCCTCGCCTATCGCTGCCTTCGCGAGTTCGGTCGCCGTCGGCCCGGGCGACAGCACGTTTACCCGGATGCCGGTGCCTTTCAGG
>NZ_RZRP01001274.1:0-1192 GCF_003997795.1 Mesorhizobium sp. M7A.F.Ca.US.005.03.2.1
GTTCCGAACCGTGCCGCGCCGCCGTCGTGATTGAAGCCGTTCCATAGTCGACCCGATCCCACCCACAAGGAGCATACCCGTGAAACGCCTCGCTTTTTCGCTTGCCGTCTCGCTGCTGACCTCGACCGCCTTCGCCTTCCCGGTAACCGTCGACAGCTGCGGCAAGCCGCTGACCTTCGACGCGCCGCCGAAGCGCGCTGTCATCCATGATCTGAACATGGCCGAGATGGCTTTCGCGCTGAAATTGCAGCCGTCAATCGTCGGCCTGACCGGCATCACCGGATGGTACAAGGTCGGTCCCGAATTCAAGGCAGAGCAGGGTTCGATCCCGGAGCTGGCGCCGAAATATCCGACGCTCGAAAACCTCGTGGCCGTGGAGCCGGATTTCTTCTTCGCCGGCTGGTACTACGGCATGAAGCCGGGTGGCGAGGTGACGCCCGACACGCTTGCCCCGCACGGCATCAAGACGCTGGTTCTGGCGGAAAGCTGCGTCCATCTCGACAAGAGGCGCCCCGCCGCCTCGATGGACCTGCTCTACGGCGACGTCGAAAAGCTGGGCAAGATCTTCGGCAAGGAGACAGAGGCGGAAAAGCTTGTCTCTGGCTGGAAGGCGCAGCTCGCCGACATCACCGCCAAGGTCGGCAGCGCCAAGGGCACGCGGGTGTTCCTCTACGATTCCGGCGAGGACAAGCCGTTCACCGCAGGCAAGTTCGCCATCCCCAGCGCCATGATCACTGCCGCCGGCGGCGACAACATCATGGCTGACATGGACACCAGCTGGGGCAACACGGATTGGGAAACGGTGGCGTCGCGCAATCCGCAATTCCTCATCCTGCTCGATTACCAGGACGGTGGCGGCTACAGGAAGCTGCTCGACTTCCTGAAGGCGCATCCGGCCATGAAGGAGACCGACGCGGTCAAGAACGAGCGCTTCGTTGCCCTCCGCTACGCCGAGCTGACGCCTGGACCCGCCAACATCGAAGCGATCGACAAGATCGCCAAGGCCATGCACCCGGAAGCATTTTGAGCTTGCGCCATCCGGCATTTGCGTTGGCCATGCTGGCGGGAGCGGCGGCGATCGCCGCTCTCGCTCTGCTGTCGATCGCCTATGGCTCGACGCTGATCCCGCTGGCCGACGTTGTAGCAGCGCTTGGCCGCGCAATCGGCTTAGGCGGGCACGACGTGTCCGGGC
>NZ_RZRP01001275.1:0-1188 GCF_003997795.1 Mesorhizobium sp. M7A.F.Ca.US.005.03.2.1
TCCGCGTCCCGCGCGACGTCCATGTTGGTGATGGTGTGGAACATCATCGCCTTGCGCGGAAAGCCGCTGCGGTTGGTCAGGTCGGGCGATCGCGCCTCGATGCGATAGCTCAGCCGGATCGCCTGGATGAAGACCGCCAGTATGGCGAGTGCCCAGACACCAGCAAGCAGATAGCCCCCCGTCATGCCCTCACCTCTCGTATTTCTCGACCTTCTGTTCGATGGCGCCGAAGATCGAATGCCCGGTTTTGTCCTTCATCTCGATGCGCACCGTGTCGCCGAAGCGCAGGAACGGCGTTTTGGGTTCGCCCGACACAATGGTTTCGATCATGCGCAGTTCGGCGATGCAGGAATAGCCGGCGCCACCGGCCGAGACAGGCTTGCCCGGCCCGCCGTCTAGCTTGTTGGAGACGGTGCCGGAACCGATGATCGTGCCGGCGGCCAATGGCCGTGTCCTTGCTGCATGAACGATCAGCGCAGGAAAGTCGAAGGTCATGTCGATACCGGCATTGGCGCGGCCGAACGGCTTGCCGTTGAGATCGGCAAGCAGCGGCAGGCTGACCTTGCCGCCGTCCCAGGCATCACCCAGTTCGTCCGGCGTCACAGCGACCGGCGAAAACGCCGAGGACGGCTTTGATTGGAAAAAACCGAAACCTTTCTCCAGTTCCGGTCCGGTGAGCGCGCGCAACGTAACGTCGTTGACCAGCATGACCAGTCGGATCGCTGCCTTTGCTTCTTCGAGGCTTGCACCCATCGGCACATCGTCGACGATGACAGCGACCTCGCCCTCCATGTCGATGCCGAAGGCTTCGTCAGCCGTGCGGATCGGATCACGTGGCGGAATGAAAGAATCCGAGCCGCCCTGGTAGATCAGCGGGTCGGTCCAGAAGCTCGCCGGCATCTCGGCGCCGCGCGCTTTGCGCACCAGCTCGACATGGTTCACGTAAGCCGAGCCATCGGCCCATTGATAGGCACGCGGCAGCGGCGAATGGGCGTCATGTTCGTGGAAGCGCTCCGCCGGCATCGCATTGTTCTCAAGCGATTCCGCTATTGTCGCGAGATGCGGGGCGATGCGCCGCCAGTCGTCGAGCGCCGCCTGCAGCGTGCGAACCAGGAACGAGGCGTCGGTGAAGCGTGTCAGGTCGCGCGAGACGACGACGAGTTTCCCGTCGCGCGTCCCGTCCTTCAA
>NZ_RZRP01001276.1:0-1181 GCF_003997795.1 Mesorhizobium sp. M7A.F.Ca.US.005.03.2.1
CAGTGCGGCGCGCACACCGTGCCCTACATGGAAGCCAAGAATTCGACGGCGCAGTTCGAGCACGAAGCGACCACGTCGAAGATTTCCGAGGACCAGAAATTCTACGTCATGCAGCGCGGTATCCCTGAAGAGGAGGCGATCGCGCTGATCGTCAACGGCTTCGTCAAGGACGTCATCCAGCAACTGCCGATGGAATTCGCTGTCGAGGCGCAGAAGCTGATCGGTATCTCGCTTGAGGGCTCGGTCGGCTGACCGGACAGATATTCAGGAAACGAAAAAATGCTTGAAATCAGAAACCTGCACGCCCGCATCGTCGATGACGGCACCGAAATCATCCGCGGTCTGAACCTGACGGTGAAAGCCGGCGAGGTTGCCGCGATCATGGGGCCGAACGGCTCGGGCAAATCGACGCTGTCCTACATCCTCGCCGGTCGCGAGGACTATGAGGTGACCGAAGGCGACATCCTCTACAACGGCCAGTCGATCCTCGAAATGGATCCGGCCGAGCGCGCCACGTCAGGCATTTTCCTCGCCTTCCAGTATCCGATGGAGATACCGGGCGTCGCCACCATGGAATTCCTGAAGGTGGCGATGAACGAGCAACGCAAGGCGCGTGGCGAGGAGCCGCTGAAGATCCCGGAATTTTTGAAGCGCGTGAAGGAAGCCGCCGCCTCGCTCAGCATGGACATGGCGATGCTCAAGCGGCCGCTCAATGTCGGCTTCTCCGGTGGCGAGAAGAAGCGGGCGGAGATCCTGCAGATGAAGCTGCTGGAGCCGAAATTGTGCGTGCTCGACGAAACCGATTCCGGGCTCGACATCGATGCGCTGAAGATCGTTTCCGATGGCGTCAACGCGCTGCGCGCGCCGGACCGGGCGTTCCTGGTCATCACCCATTACCAGCGCCTGCTTGAGCACATCGTGCCCGACACCGTGCATGTGCTCTACAAGGGGCAGGTCATCAAGTCAGGCGACAAGTCGCTGGCGCTCGACCTGGAAGCCAATGGCTATGCCGGCGTGATCGGCGAAGCAGCGTGAGATGCCAGAGGTAATACCGATGAACATGCACGCACAACCGCAGCGGACACCGGCCGAGACAGCGTTGATCGACGCGTTCGGCGACCGGTTGTCGCTGCTGCCCGGCGACGGCGCGGTGATGCTGAAGCGCGACGACGCCATCGAGA
>NZ_RZRP01001277.1:0-1178 GCF_003997795.1 Mesorhizobium sp. M7A.F.Ca.US.005.03.2.1
GGTTCATTCTGCAGTCCCCAACGTTTCGGCCGCCAGCCTTCGGCTGACCTTTCCGGTATCGGTCTTCGGCAACTCGCGGCGGAACTCGATGAGCTTCGGCACCATGAAATCCTCGAGATGAACGGCGCAGTAGCGAATGATGTCCCGCTCGCTCAGGGTCTCGTCCGAGAGAACGACGAGGGCGGCAATGGCGTGGCCGAGCACCGGATCCGGCACGCCGGTCACCACGGCTTCCACGATGCCTGGATGGGCGTGCAGCACAGTTTCGACTTCCTTCGGGGCGACCTTTTCGCCGCGCGTCTTGATGATGTCGTCCTTGCGGCCAACGAAATAAAGGAAGCCGTCCTCGTCCGTCCGGAACAGGTCACCGGTGTGGAGCCGCTTTTCCCAGGGATGCGGCCCGGGACGCAGCATCTGCTCCGTGGCCACGTCGTTGCGCCAATAGCCCTGCATGACATGCGGGCCGCGGATGACCAACTCGCCCGCCACGCCCGGTGGCACGCGGTTGCCCTCATCGTCGACGACGATCGCTTCCGTGTTGGGAATAGCGATGCCGACGGAACCCGGCCGGCGGTCCAGCTCCTCCGGGGGCAGGTAGGTGCAGCGCTTGCATTCCGTCAGACCGTACATGGAAAAGAGCCGTACGCCGGGGAACAGCTCGCGCAGCCGGGCGATATGCACCGGCGGCAGGGCGGCGGCGGTGTTCGAGATATAGCGAAGGCTCGGCAGGAAACCCGGCGCCAAATCGCGCATCTGCAGGATCAGCGCCGCCATCGTCGGCACCAGCGGGAAACCGGTGACCTTCTCGGCGCGGATGCGCTCGAAAATGGCCTGCGGAAAGGCGAATGATTTTTCGAGGACGAGCGTCGCGCCGAGCTTCGTCGCCATCAGCAGTTGATAGAGGCCGTAGTCGAAAGCCAGGGGCAGGACATTGAGGATGATGTCGTCACGGGTGTTGCGCAGATAGGTCGTGATGGATTCGGCCGCGGCATCGATATTGCGATGCGTCATCATCACGCCCTTGGGGCGGCCGGTGGAGCCCGAGGTGTAGATCAGCATGGCGAGGTCGATATCGATCCCGCCATGGCGAATGGGCACGGGCGCGACCTTGAGACAATCCTCGAAGGAGGCAGCGCCATCCGGCGTATGGCTGGATGGCGCTTGCGTAGACGCGACGA
>NZ_RZRP01001278.1:0-1178 GCF_003997795.1 Mesorhizobium sp. M7A.F.Ca.US.005.03.2.1
GATCACGTCCTTGACCAGTCCGAGCTTCTTCCATTTCGGAATGATCTCTTCCTGGAGCCGCTTCATGACGTCGGCGCGCCACGTGTTACCAGCATAGGAGCTGGCGTAGCCGATCGTCCACGGGGGACCCTTCTTCGGTTTCCAGTCGCGGTAAGCGCTTTCCGCGAGCGGCTGCATCGGGTCCATCATGTCTTTGTTGTAGAGCTCGTCCTGGATGTTCTTGGGCAGCTCATCCACGCCACCGGCAAATGCAGGGGTGACGCTAGCGATCGTTGCGACAACCGCAAGCGATCGCAACATGGTTGCGAATGTCGTCAATTTTTCCTCCCTTAGTGCCGGGCGTTGAGCCGTGGGCACGCTGAGTTCACCGGAACCCGGGGAGGACTATCGGGCAATCAGCACGTTGGCGGTAATACATTTTTCAAATGCGCTCTATACGCTTTCGCTATGGACCTGTGCCACGTCTTGGACCGTCGTTTCAGGGCAGCGGCCGGGCACGGTACACCGGCCCTGCATGAATGCCTGCCCACCCGTCTCCGCCGACGGATCTCAAGCCGGCTGTTCGGAAACCGAGCCACCCCACAGCAATATTGTGTTGGTATCTTATTGGCTGGTCATGCTGCCTCGTAAGTCAAAACCTTTGGGACCAAGTGAAATTTCCCTCCACTTGGGTTCCGCCTCAGCGTGCAGCCTGGTGAAACGCGCAGACGAGGAGAGAGGAACCGCCGTCCCTCCCCAAGTTGTTACGGACGAACGCGGATGACCGTCTTTCCCGCACGCCGCTCGGTCGAATTGAAGGTGGCGACGGCATCTTCAAGGCTGGAGACCTTGCCGATATTCGTCCGCAGTCGTCCGTCCCGGATCCGCTGAACGATCTCCCAAAGCTGGCCGCGATCAGCCTCGACGACGAAGTCAATCGCCAGGCCATCTGCAGGTCGAATATCCGTCGGTCCAACGACTGTCACAAGCGTTCCTCCGGCCCGGATCAGGGCCGCGGACCGCTTCTGGATATCGCCGCCGATGACGTCGAACACCAGGTCGACGCCGCCAACCTCCTCCAGTTTGTCGTTGTCGAGATCGACGAACTCATTCGCGCCGAAGTCGAGCGCCTTCTGGCGGTCGGCGGCGCGTCCGCTGCCGATGACATAGGCCCCGGCCTCCCTTGCAAGCTGCGTCAC
>NZ_RZRP01001279.1:0-1175 GCF_003997795.1 Mesorhizobium sp. M7A.F.Ca.US.005.03.2.1
AGGGCGGCCTGGTCGTGGTCTCCGAAAAGAGCCTCGACAAGGCCGGCAACATCTATGCCGCCATCATCGAGGGGCCGCACAAGGGCGTCTTTACTGTCAAGCGCAACGGCGATTTCGACATCACCGACGGCGCCTTCCTGCCGGATGGCGATCTGCTGCTTCTGGAGCGCAGTTTCTCGATGGCGAGGGGCGTCAAGATGCGGCTGCGGCGCATCTATGGCGAAAGCGTCGAGAAGGGCGCGGTCGCCGACGGGCCGGTGCTGCTGGAGGCCGACATGGGCTACCAGATCGACAATATGGAAGGGCTCGACGTCTGGACCCGCGACGACGGCGCGCTGATGGTGTCGCTGATCTCCGACGACAACCACTCGATCCTGCAGCGCAACCTCTATCTGGAATTCATCCTGCACCAGGATTGAGCCCGCCGGCTTTACGTCTTGGTGGCGATCCAGATGATATGGCGCGCGCCGCGCTTGCCGTTGGCGCGCGTACTGACCTCTTCGACCCCGAAGCCTGCCTGCTTCAGCCGCCGCGTGAAGCCGATGTCGGGGCCTTGCGACCACACCGCCAGCACGCCGCCCGACTTGAGGGCGCTGCGTGCGGCTGCGAGGCCCTGCAGGCTGTAGAGCGCGTCGTTGGATTTGTGGACGATGCCTTCCGGGCCGTTGTCGACATCGAGCAGGATGGCGTCCCAGGCCGCGGGCTGCGAGCGTATCAGCTGCCCGACATCGGTCTCCTGGATGGTGACGCGCGGATCGTCGAGACAGCCGCCAAAGATTTCGGCCATCGGACCGTGCGCCCAGGCGACAACGGCCGGCACCAGTTCAGCGATGACGATTCCGGCATCATTGGCCAATTCTGCAAGCGCGGCGCGCAAGGTAAAACCCATGCCAAGCCCACCGATCAGGATTGTTGGCTGGCTATGGCCGGCAATCCGCCCGCAGGAGAGTTTTGCCAGCGCTTCCTCGGAACCGCTGAGGCGGCTGTTCATGAGCTCGTTGGTGCCCAGCATGATCGAGAATTCGGTGCCGCGCCGCTTGAGGCGAAGTTCTTGTCCGCCGTCTGGGGTCTTCGCTGAATCGAGCTGGATCCACGGGATCATGATCTTTGTCCGACCATGATCTTTTCCGAAAACGGGGTCCCACTTTTCGGGATCATGGTTTAAGCCGCAACCG
>NZ_RZRP01000127.1:0-10693 GCF_003997795.1 Mesorhizobium sp. M7A.F.Ca.US.005.03.2.1
CCTGCATGTCGGTCGGCTTGATGCCGGAAGTCGAGGAGCCGACAATCGCGTTGGCCGGCGCGTGAGCGTCGATCTCGGCCAGCACGCGGTGTTTCAGGTCGAGCCGCTCCGGCACGCTCTCCTGGATGAAATCGGCATCGGCGACCGCTTCGGCGATGGTCTTGGCGAAGGTCAGCTTGCCCTCTTTCGGCAGGCCGCCGGGCACCATCTGCTTATAGGCGCGGCGCGCGCCCTTCATCACTTCGCCGACCTTGCGCGACGCCTCGGGATCGGGATCGAAGATCGACACGTCGATGCCGTTGAGCAGCAGGCGCGCCACCCAACCGGCGCCGATCACACCGCCACCGATGGCGGCTGCCTTGTTGATGATGCTCATGCTGAAGCTCCGGTTCTTGTCGCGGCGGTTGCGGGATCGATGAGGGGTACGCGCTCGCCGGCTCGGATCACCGAGGGATCGTAGGCCTTGCGGGCAAAGACTTCGAGCACGAAGGGCCGGAAGAATTCCATCGACAGCGTGTCATAGTCGGGGTCGAAGCTAGACTGGTCCCAGCGTTCGCAAAACTCGTCGCAATCGTCGAAATAAGCATGGCCGGCAAAGCGGTCGCGGGCGTGGCGGTTGCCGCCGAGATGATGGGCATAATAGAGCCGCTGGAAGTCGCCATGCTTTTCCACCACCCAAGTGCACTGCTCGCGCACGAAAGGTTTCAGGATCGAAGCGGCATATTCGTCGTGATTGTAAGGCGCATAGATGTCGCCGATGTCGTGCAGCAGCGCGCAAGCGATCCAGTCGGTGTCTGCGCCGTCGCGCCAGGCACGTGTCGCTGCCTGCAGCGAATGGCCGAGCCGGGTGATCTTGTAGCCGGAAAGACCCGCGTCGAGCTGCACCAGCGCGTCGAGCAGCCGCTCGCCGGTCCTGGCCGCATAGTCGATTTCATGCGCGGTCAGGAACTCGTAGTCGTCCCGGTCGCCATCCTTCATCGCGGTGAATTTTACGGTAGTCATGCCGACCCTCCCGACGAATAATTTATGCCGCGATCGGCGCCCGCTTGGTGAGGTTGAGCTTCTGCCGTACCTCTTCCGGCCCAAGGATTCTGGCGCCGAGATTGGTGACGATGCTGGCGGCGCGCTCGACCAGCTGTGCGTTGGTGGCCAGCACGCCCTTGTCGAGCCACAGATTGTCCTCCAGCCCGACGCGGACATTGCCGCCGGCGAGCACCGCCGCCGCGGCATAAGCCATCTGGTTGCGGCCGATGGCGAAGGCCGACCAGTTCCAGGTCGACGGCACATTGTTGACCATGGCCATGAAGGTGTTGAGATCATCAGGCGCACCCCACGGCACGCCCATGCAAAGCTGCACCAGCGCATCCGGGTTGAGCACCTTTTCCTCGACCAGTTGCTTGGCGAACCACAGATGGCCGGTGTCGAAAGCCTCGATCTCCGGCTTGACGCCGAGCGCCGTCATCATGCCGCCCATGGCGCGCAGCATGCCGGGCGTGTTGGTCATGACATAGTCGGCCTCGGCGAAATTCATGGTGCCGCAGTCGAGTGTGCAGATTTCCGGCAGGCATTGGCGCACATGTTCCATGCGGTTGGTGGCACCGCCCATGTCGGTGCCTTTTTCGTTGAGCGGCAGCGGCGCTTCCGGCGATCCGAACACCATGTCGCCGCCCATGCCGGCGGTCAGGTTCAGGATGACGTCGACTTCTGCCGCGCGGATGCGCTCGGTCACTTCGCGGTAGAGATGTACGTCGCGCCTCGGCCTACCGGTCTCGGGATCGCGCACATGGCAATGCACGATGGCGGCGCCCGCCTTGGCCGCATCGATGGCGGAATCCGCGATCTGCTTGGGCGAGCGCGGCACATGCGGGCTGCGGTCCTGCGACCCGCCGGACCCGGTCACGGCACAGGTAATGAAGACCTCACGGTTCATCGCAAGCGGCATGGAACTCTCCTCCGAAAGAAATAGACCTCAACAATGCCCGACTTGCCGGAAACTGTTTTGCGTTTTACGAAGCTTCCATGACGAAAAGCGAAAAACCAACGATCTTTCGCGCCGAGCGCTCGCCGCTTAGGGTGACGCTGCTGGTATTTTCCGGTTCGTCGATCATGTGCGTCGCATCCGCCGTCGATCCACTGCGCGCGGCCAACCGCATCTCCGGCGAGACCCTGTTCGATTTCAAGCTGGTCTCGGTGACCGGCGAGGCTCCAGTCACCACTTGCGGCCTGCCGGTGGCGGTCGGCGGCCGCTTCGATGCGGGCGAGTCGACCGACGTTCTTGTCGTCGTCGCCGGCTTCGGCACCCAGAACTATGCAACCTCGGCTCTGTTGTCCGGCCTGCGCCGGGCTGCACGGACAGCACGCGCTTGCGGCGGTGTCGAAGCCGGCACCTGGCTGGTGGCGCGCGCCGGCCTGCTGGAAGGACGCAGCGCCACCACCCACTGGGAAGACATGGAGGATTTTTCCTCGGCCTTTCCCGGCGTCGACGTGCGTCCGGACCGTTATGTCATCGACGGGCCGGTGTTCACCTCGGGCGGCGCGTCGCCGACCTTCGACCTGATGCTGCATCTCATCCGCACGAGGCTCGGCATGGCCGTCGCGCTCGATGTCGCCAGCGTCTTCATCTACGACCAGGCGCGCGCCGCCACCGACGCACAGCCGCTGGTCTCGCTCGGCCGGCTCGATGGCTACGATCCGCGGCTGGCGCAAGCGATCCGGCTGATGGAAGCGCATGTCGACCAGCCGCTGACCATTGAAGCGGTGGCCAAGCGCGCCGGCGTGACGGCACGGACGCTGGAGAGCATCTTTCGCAAATCGATCGGCGAGACACCGGGCGCCTATTATCTCAGGCTGCGCCTGGGCGCCGCGCGCCGGCTGGTAGTCGATACAAGGATCGCCATGGCCGATATTGCCGGGCGGACCGGATTCTCATCCGCCGCGGGGTTTTCAAGAGCGTTTTCAAGGGCTTTCGGCGAAGCGCCGGTCAGGCTGCGCCGGGGCTGACTATGATAGAATCAGGCAGCGTTCTGACGGTCGCTGCCGCCGTCGATCTGCGAGCGCATTTGCTTGGCAAGATGGGTCTCGAAACGGCTGGCCACAGCGCGATCCCATTCGTTCGAGCGGCGCGTGCCGTCCTTCGGATGCGGCATTGCCATCAGCCGGTCGATGATCGATCCAGCCTCGCCAGGTGAGAGCAGGGCGTCGATTTCACGTTCGTTCTGCATATCGGTTCGCCTCCTTCTTCCTCTCCCGCCACGAGCCACTCTTATACGAGATTCGTGACGGCAGTTTGAAGGCAAGAGCGAGGTTATTGAAGGGCGTCGAAGGGCAAAACCATGTCGCTGGACCGGGCCATGCGCAAAGCTGTTCCTGCGCCCAGGCAGGTCAGGTCAACGAGAAATCTATTGTTGGATTGCGCAATTCCCAAGGCAAAGCGCTGTACGCTTTTCCCGGGGAAACCGTTACCCACTTTTCCTGGAATTGCTCAAAGCCGCTTTTCGAACAGCACCGTGGTGAAGCCACTGTCCCATTCGTCATCGGGATAGCGGCTTTTCTCGATATAGCCGACCGCTTTGTAGAGTGCTTGTGCGGGCAGGTTGAACGTGTCGGTCTCCAGCCGCGCCTGCGCCAATCCGGCCGCACTGACCGCCTGTTCGGCATGGGAAAGCAGCTTGCGGCCGACACCTTGGCCTTGACGGGATGCCATCACGTGCAGGGCCTCGATGAAATCCGCGCGCCAATGGATCAAGCCGGCGACCTCGCCATCGATCTCGGCAACGGCGAATTCAGGCCAGCTCTGGTCGACATAGCGCCCGCCAATATCCGTCTCGACATAGCGTTGCGCGGCTGCTTCGGTGATGTTCGGCAGCCAGGTGCCTTCGAAGGTTTCCTGCAGCACCTGCTTCAGCGCCGGAATATCGCTCGCCTGCGCCGGGCGCACAATGATTCGATCCTCTGCCATTTCCGTCTCCTGCCAATGCATGTCGCCCAAAGTGCACAGCGATTTGGGACGACGACATGCCGCCGCACGGGTCCTCTTTCGGTGACACGTGTAGCGTCCTGGTCTCACGCAGGCTGCCGAAGATCTGTGCGATCCTCGGCAGCTTGTCGCGAAGTGGGCTGACTAGCAGATGGCGATGGCGGCGGCTTTCAGCCAGTGGCGCCGGATGTCGGTCCAAAGATGAAGCGGCGCTCGCCCTACACGTAGCGGTTGACGATGTTTTCCAGCAGTTCCTGGCGGCCGGACCTCGGCTGCGGCTCGATCTTCTTCTTGACGACACGCTCGGCGATATCCTCAAGCGTGCGCTTGCCGGCAAGCATCGCCTTGCCCTCGGCCGTGTTCCAGCCGGCATAGCGTTCGGCCAGCGGCGCCGACAGTGCCTTGTCCTCGACCATGCGCGCCGCAGCTTTCAGGCCGCGAGCGCAAGAGTCCATGCCGCCGATATGGCCGATCAGCAGGTCCTGCGGATCGAGCGACTGGCGGCGCAGCTTGGCGTCGAAATTGGTGCCGCCGGTCTTGAAGCCGCCAGCCTGCAGGACTTGGTAGTAGGCCAGTGCCATTTCCGGCACGTTGTTGGGGAACTGGTCGGTGTCCCAGCCCGACTGGTAGTCGTTGCGATTCATATCGATCGAACCGAAAATGCCGAGCGCATTGGCCAGAGCCAGTTCGTGCTCGAAAGAATGGCCGGCCAGGATGGCGTGGCCCTGCTCGATATTGACCTTGACCTCCTTCTCCAGCCCGAAGCGCTTGAGGAAGCCGTAGACCGTGGCGACATCGTAATCGTACTGATGCTTGGTTGGCTCCTGCGGCTTCGGCTCGATCAGGATCGTGCCCTTGAAGCCGATCTTGTGCTTGTAGTCGACGACCATGCTGAGGAACCGGCCGGCCTGTTCCTGCTCGCGCGCAAGGTCGGTGTTGAGCAGGGTCTCATAGCCTTCGCGCCCGCCCCACAGCACGTAGTTTTCGCCCTTCAGCCGCTTGGTGACGTCGATACAGCTTTTTACCGTCGCCGCCGCGTAGGCAAAGACATCCGGATCGGGATTGGTGGCCGCGCCCGACATGAAGCGGCGGTTGGAGAACAGATTGGCGGTGCCCCAAAGCAGCTTGACGCCGGTCTGCTTCATCTTGCCCGCGAAGTAGTCGGCGATCTCATCGAGGCGCGCCGCACTCTCGGAAAAATCCTTGCCTTCCGGCCGTACATCGGCGTCGTGGAAGCAGAAGTAGGGCGCGCCGAGCAACGAGAACATCTCGAAGGCGACGTCTGCTTTCAGTTTTGCCAGCTCCATCGTGTCGGTGCCGCCGGCCTTGGGAAACCACGGCCGGTCGAAAGTCTGGCCGCCGAACGGATCGCCACCCGGCCAGGCAAAGGAGTGCCAGTAGGCAACGGCGAAGCGCAGATGATCTTCCAGCCGCTTGCCGGCGACGACCTCATCGGGATTGTAGAACCTATAGGCCAGCGGATTGGTCGAATCCGGCCCTTCATATTTGATCTTCTGGATGTCGCCGAAAAATCCACTGCTCATGATTTCTGTCCTCTCACAAAGTTCTGACGCCATTACCTCAGGCGTAATTGGTTTCACGCCGGCGCTGGTTGAAAAGGGTCATGTCAAAGCCACCAAACGAAGGAGACAGACCATGACCGACCTCACCAAGATCGCTAAAAACTACATCACCGCCTGGAACGAAAGCGATGCCGGCCGCCGGGCCGAATTGCTCAAGGCGACCTTCACGGAAGACGTCAGCTACCGCGATCCGCTCATGCAGGGTGATGGCCATGAAGGCGTCGCGGCTCTGATCGACGGCGTGCAGCAGCGCTTTGCCGGTTTCCGGTTCTCGCTGAAGGGTACGCCGGACGGTTTTGCCGACAAGATCCGCTTCTCGTGGAATCTCGGACCTGAGGGGACGCCTTCGGTGATCGAAGGTACCGACATCGGAATCATCGAGAACGGCCGCCTCAAGAGCGTCACCGGTTTTCTCGACAAGGTGCCGGCGCAGTGAGCCGGACAGCCGCGGCGTGGGCGAAAGACCGTTCACGCCGTGGCGACCCTGATTGCCGGGTACAGCGCCCGGTAGCGCTGATAGGCATCGGCATAGGCGCCGCCGAGCGCCGCATCCGGTTCGATAGTTGCGTCCGTCCTCGGGGCCGTACAGATTTCGAGCGGATCGGCACCCGTCGCCGCGATCAGGCCGAGCCGCGCGGCACCAAAGGCGGCGCCGAAGTCGCCGTCGGCAGGAATGTCGACAGGCAGTTGAAGCGCGGTGGCAATCGCCTTCAACCAGTAGCGTGAGCGCGAACCGCCGCCGATCGCCGTCACCCGCGTCAAGGCTGTGCCGGCCGTGGCCAGCGCTTCGAGGCTGTCGCGGAAGGCAAAGGCTACACCCTCCAGCACGGCCTGGGTCAGCACGGCACGGCTCGATTGATGCGCCAGCCCGGTGAACGCGCCGCGAATGGCGGAATCATTGTAGGGCGTGCGCTCACCCGAGAGGTATGGCAGGAAGGACACGCCGCTCGGCGCCTTCAATGTGTCGCCGAGCTCAGTGGTCAACTCGCCGGCGCTCTTCCCGGTGATTTCCGACAGCCAGTTGAGCGAATCGGTTGCCGACAGGATGACCCCCATCTGGTGCCAGGTGTTCGGAAGCGCGTGGCAGAAGGTGTGAACCGCGCTAGCCGGGTTGGGCAGGTAGGAAGCGTTGGCGGCAAACAGCACACCCGACGTGCCGAGCGAAACAAAAGCGTGGCCGGCGCCAACCGTGCCCATGCCGCAGGCCGAGGCCGCGTTGTCGCCGGCGCCACCGGCGATCGGAATGCCGGCCTGGACGCCCCACTTCGATGCCAATTCGCTGCGCAATGCGCCTGCCTTCTGCGTACCCTCGACCAGCGACGGCATCTGCTTTTCATCGAGCGATGTCGCCGCGAGCAAATCCGCACTCCAGCGCCGCTTGCCGACATCGAGCCAGGACGTGCCGGCAGAATCCGACATTTCCGAAATGTGCTCGCCCGAAAGCCAGAGCCGCAGGAAATCCTTGGGCAGCAGCACTTTTGCGACCTTGGCGAAGACAGCGGGCTCGTTGTTCTTCACCCAGGCCAGTTTCGGCGCGGTGAACCCGGGAAAGACGATGTTGCCGGTCAGGGCGCGGAAACGCGGATCGGCATCGAGGACGGCGGCCTCGGCATGGCTGCGCGTGTCGTTCCACAGGATGCAGGGGCGCAGCACCTTGTCGGCGGCGTCAAGCAGCGTGGCGCCATGCATCTGGCCAGACAGGCCAATGCCCTTGACTGCCGCGAGTTCATGCGGATGGGAGGATTTGAGCTCGGCGATTGCGTCTTCGCAGGCCCGGATCCAGTGCTCGGGATTCTGTTCCGACCAGCCGGGGTGCGGCCGTGAAACATCAAGCGAACCATGGCCGGAACCGATGACGGTTTGCCCGGCATCGATCAGCAGCGCCTTGACGCCCGACGTCCCGAGATCGAGGCCCAGATACATGTCTTCCTCCCACGCCAGTTAATTTTTTCGGGTCTCGAAAAAATCTGGCTTGGCCAGTTTTTAAAACAAGATCCGCTTCGGGTCAATTCTCCGACAAATCGGCGGCGCGTCGCACAAACAGCGCTGACAGCGGACTGTCGGGCCGCGCCATCGAACGCTCCGCCGTGAGCGCCCTGGCCAGCGCACCCTCACCGGCGCGCAAGGCCGCCTCGATCAGCGTCAGGTCGATGACGTCGCGCTGGGCGTGGCTGCCACCGAAACGATGTGCGATCGCGCGGATCGGCCGGATCAGGCGCGCGGTCTCGGCGTAGCTGCCCTCACCGAATGCCTTGATGGCGAGCGTCAGCGGATGGCCGACATCTCGCGTGAAAGCCGCATTGTCGTCGCTGCCACGCATGGCCTCGCGCTGAGCCTCGAGCAAGGCGAGGGCCGGCGCATCTAACCCGGCACCCACGAAGGCCATCATCGCGTGGGCGTCGTTGAAGGCATAAAGGCCCGCTCCCGCCTTGCCCCAGTTGGCGGCGAGTGCCGCCCAGCGGTCGCCGACATCGACGCCGCCGAGGTGGAGCCGCCACAGGATTGCCGAGGCATCGACCATGTTGAGCGCCATCGTCGATTGCACGCTGTAGATAGGGCCGTCATAGAGGGCCAGCACCGCGTCGGTCTCGCCGAGATCATAGTGGAACAGCGCCAGGTGCCACCAATTGTGGACCTGCAGGAAGCTCTCCCGTGTCCACGCTTCCGGATTGGCGCGCATCCAGGCAATGCCATCCCTTTGCCGGCTTTGCATCTCCATGACATGGGCGACGGCGTGCTGCGCCCAGCCGTCGCGCGGCTCGATGTCGACTGCCTCGCGGCCAAGCTGCTCGGCCCTGACATAGTCACCCATTTCCTCCAGCCCGAAAGCCTGCATGCCGAGCATGGCGTGGTAGCCGGGCATGCCGCTTTGCCACGAAGGCAGGGCACGAGCGATGCGGTCGCGCAGCATGCGGGCATTGCCGGTGAAGAAATCGATCTGGTGGCCGACCTGCAGCGCCAGCCCGTCGCGCGGGGTCTCGATGGTGATGTCCTCGAGAACGCGGCTGGCCTCATGCCAGCGCCCGCTGGCGAGATGGCCAAGGGCCGAGACATGCGCCCGCTCGCGCGTGGTCGCGGCAAGCGGCAGTGCGGCCTCATGGCAAGCCTTGGCCACGGCCGTCGCCTCCCGCTCGGTGGCGAGGCCGAAGAGATATCCCTTGAAGACATGGGCCATGACGAAGCCGGGATCTTCAGCGATGGCGCGGTCGACGGAAGCTACGGGATCGCCGATGAAGCACTGCAGTTCACGCACTGCCTGGCTGTAAGGCGTGAATCCCGCCTCCGTCGCGCCCGAAAGTGCCAGGCCGAATGCGTCCCTGGTTGCCATGCGATGTCCTTTATCGACCCGTGACAGGCCCTTGATCCTTCGGCCCAAAGCGATCCTAAAGCATAGGCCACGGACACGCCAACCGTGCGCTACGCCAGACCTTTCAGTAGTCTTTGCAGTTTAGCAACCATGCGGGGCAGATTAGGCTTTGTAAAATTGAATGAATTGTGTCTTCATTGCGGCGGCTGGCGGGGGCTGGAAATCGCGAATCGAGAGGGGACGCGATGCGGCATGTGAAGAACTCGCTTCCGAACAGTCGTTCGGCGGATGTGCAGGTGACAATTGCTTCGCAATGGCGAAAGCCGCATCCGTTACATCCGTGGCTTATTAGCATCCTCTCAACTACAGCTTTTGCGTTGCTGCCCAACTCCGCCGCGTTTGCCGCATGCGTGCTGGCTCCATCCGCCGGAAACACCGTCTACACCTGTGACAGCGGCGACTCAGGCGGCAGCCTCACCGATCTCGACGGCGACAACACGCTGAATTTTCCCGCCGGCGGCACCGGGCAGATATCAGGCAATGTGACCTTTGGCGTCGGCACGGACCGCATCGACATGCAGTCAGGCACCATAACCGGCACCGTCGATCAGGGTGGCGGCACGGATTTCTTCAAAATTGGCGCGGGCACCGTCACCGGCAATGTCCAGCAGGGCGCCGGCATCGACGACTTCAACATGAGCGGCGGCCAGATCGGCTCGCTCAACCAGGGCGACGGCCTCGACACCTTCACCATGACCGGCGGACGCATCGTCGATTTCTTCGACGATGGCGACCACGCCGTGATGACCGGTGGCCGCATCGGCCGGGTCAACATGAAGCTCGATCAGAACTATTTCAACATGTCAGGCGGCACCATCGACCGCAACCTCGTCACTGGCTTCGACAAGGACACGATCATCCTGTCGGGCGGCACCATCGGCGGCAACATCAGCGTCAGCGGCGGCAATGACAGCGTCACGGTCACCGGCGGCACGGTCGGTGGCGATATACTGATGAGCTTTGGCGCCGACAATTTCGTCTGGAACGGTGGCGGCATCATCTATGGTTCCGTCGATCTCGGCGGCGATAACGACACCGCCAGGCTCAGCAACCTCACCAACGCCAATCTCGGTGCCACGGATGCCATATCAGGTGGTGCCGGCACCGATGCGCTGACCCTGGACAACGTCAAACTGGATGGCGTCAGCCGGCTCCAGAACTGGGAAAGCATCGACGCCACCAATGACACCCAGCTGACGATGGACAGCAATCTGGTGCTCGGCGACAGCGGCACCGGCACGGGTTCGCTCAGTGTCGATGCCGCAAGCACGCTCTACGGCGGCGGCTTCAATGCGGCGATCCAGGCGTTTACGGCAGGCCAGCTGGCGCAGGTCACCAATGCCGGGCGCATCGACCTGACCAATGGCAGCACCGGCGCCACCGACAGCCTGACGATTTCGGGCAATTATGTCGGCCTGGGTGGCCTGCTGCTTATCCAGACCGAGCTCGGTGACGATTCCTCCGCATCCGACAAGTTGGTCCTGTCGAGCGGAACGGCTTCCGGTTCGACCGGCATCTCCGTGGTCAATCTCGGCGGCGCGGGGGCTGCGACCACGCAGGACGGCATCATGGTCATCCAGGCAATCAACGGCGCCACCTCGGGCGCCACGACATTCGCGCTCGACGCCCCGGTCGCCGCCGGGGCCTTTGAATATTATCTGTTCAAGGGCGGCGTCAGCGCCGGCAGCGAGGAGAACGGGTACCTGCGCTCGACGCTGAACACGCCGGCCCCGCCGGCGGGGCTGCGGCCGGCGGGGCCGGCGTGTT
>NZ_RZRP01001280.1:0-1172 GCF_003997795.1 Mesorhizobium sp. M7A.F.Ca.US.005.03.2.1
GAACAGCAGAGCATCCCCACCTTCGGCCGGGTTGAAGATGTGCGTGCCAACCAGCCGGTCAAGGATCAGGAAAGTCGAGGTGATCATCACCGCCGGCATCGCGAAGACGACGACGAAGGAAGTGACCAGCATCGCCCAGACATAGAGCGGGATCTTGTCCAGCGACATGCCGGGGGCTCGCTGCTTGAAGACCGTGACGATGGTCGCCACCGCGACGGCCAGTGACGACACTTCGGTATAGGTGATCATCTGCGCCCAGACGTCAGCCCGCTTGCCCGGTGCGAATTCGGGGCCGGACAGCGGTACGTAGGCGAACCAGCCCACATCAGGGGCCATGTTGAGGGCGAAGGACACCCAGGCGAAAACGCCGCCCGAGACGTAGACCCAGTAGCTGAACGCGTTCAGGCGCGGAAACGCGATGTTGCGGGTGCCGACCATCAGCGGCACCAGGTAGATCCCGGTCGCCTGCACGATGGGCACGGCGAACAGAAACATCATCGTAACGCCATGCATGGTGAACAGCTGATTGTAGAGGTCGGGCCCGATCAGCCCGCGTTGCGGTCCAGAAAGCTGGATGCGCATGACGACAGCGTTGAGGCCGCCAAGACCAAGGAACACGAAAGCGGTGATCAAATAGCGTCGTGCGATCACCTTGTGATCGACGCTCGACAAGGCTCCGACGATGCCGGATGGCGTCCGCCAGGTGCGCTCGAGCCAGCGATGCAGGCCGGCATCATCCATGCCGGTGTCGCGCGGTCCGTCATGCTCGGGCGCGATGTCGCCTTTTGCAGATACCTTGCGCTCCGGCGGCAGGTCGCGTTGGCTTGTGAGATCCGCGCTGCTCATTTCAGACCCTCGAGATAGGCGACCACGGCATTGAGCTCATCGCCGCTGAGCTCCACCACCGGCATGTGGGAGCCGGGCTTGATGCCTTGCGGGTCGGCTATCCAGGCGGCGAGATTGCCGCGGCTCATCGTCAAGGTCCCGGCAGCGAGCGTCTGCCGGCTGGCTATGTGGGTGAGATCGGGAGCCACCGTTCCGCCGGCCGGCGTCCCCCCGATCCTGTGACACATCACGCAGGGGCGTTTGAGGAACAGGTCCGCACCGACCTTGGCTTCGCCGCTCGCCGGCGCGCCGGCCGGCTGCAACTGGTCGTTCAGCCAGGCATCGAA
>NZ_RZRP01001281.1:0-1171 GCF_003997795.1 Mesorhizobium sp. M7A.F.Ca.US.005.03.2.1
GGCCTTCATTTCCGCGGTCATCGAGAAGATCAGGCGAATCAAGGCATTGGTTGGCCACCGCCCGATTGACATCGAAATCGATGGCGGCGTCACGGCCGAAACCGCCCCGCTGGTCGCCGCGGCCGGCGCCAATGTGCTGGTCGCCGGGTCGGCCGTGTTCAAGGGAGGCGCCGAGGCGGCCTACCGCGCCAACATTGGAACCATCCGACAGGCGGCCGACGGTGCGATCCGGAAAGCCGCGTAAACCATTTCATCGGAGGCAAGCATGGCGGCCGTTCCCCCTGTCTGCGATTTCGGCTGGCGCGCGATCGATGCCGTTTTGCCCGGCGTCGACGGCAGGTCGCATTCGATCCTCAGCCAGGCCGGCCCGAATGGCCTGGTCGTGGCCTTCATCTGCAATCACTGCCCTTATGTGAAGGCGGTGATTTCACGTATCGTGCGCGATGCCAACGACCTCAAGGCCGAAGGTATCGGCTTTGTCGCAATCAACTCGAACGATGCCGACACCTACCCGGAGGATTCCTTCGAGCAAATGAAGCTCTTCGCCACGACGAACGGCTTCAGCTTCCCTTACCTGCACGACCAGCGCCAAACTGTAGCGCGCGATTACGTGGCGGTGTGTACTCCCGATTTCTTCGGGTTCAAC
The DNA here is from genome assembly GCF_003997795.1 of Mesorhizobium sp. M7A.F.Ca.US.005.03.2.1. Classification (NCBI taxonomy): domain Bacteria; kingdom Pseudomonadati; phylum Pseudomonadota; class Alphaproteobacteria; order Hyphomicrobiales; family Phyllobacteriaceae; genus Mesorhizobium; species Mesorhizobium sp. M7A.F.Ca.US.005.03.2.1. Next base: position 647 of record NZ_RZRP01001281.1, read on the forward strand.
AGCGAGTTGGGATTGCAATATCGCGGTCGGCTGGACGCCTCGCGACGAGAAGCCGGAGCGCCCGGGCTGAGACGCGATCTGTTCAAGGCGATGAAGCAGGTTGCCCGAACCGGCGACGGGCCGCTGGACCAGGTCGCCTCGATCGGCTGCTCGATCAAGTGGAAGGATGACGCATGAACGTCGGCGCAGGTAGGCCGCTTCGATCGCCGAAGGCGATCCTGTTCGACCTCGACGGCACGCTGGTCGACTCGGCACCGGACATAGCGGCCGCCGTCAACGAATTGCTGGCCAGCCGCGATCTGCCGCCGCTGCGCCTGGACCGGGTCAAGGCCATGATCGGCGGCGGTGTCAGGAAACTGATCGAGCGAGCCTTCGCGGCATCGGGAGCGCCACTGCTCGGCAACGCTCTCGATGAGGCAAACCGCGTCATGGCGCCTATCTACCGCCGGCACCTGACCGGCCTGACAAGGCTGATGCCTGGCGTCAGGGAGGCCCTCACCCACTTTCATTTGGGCGGAGTAGGCA
>NZ_RZRP01001282.1:0-1170 GCF_003997795.1 Mesorhizobium sp. M7A.F.Ca.US.005.03.2.1
GGCAAGTGCGGTCGCGGCCTATGTCATGGGGCTGGCTTTCGCCTTCGGCTGGACGCCCTGCATCGGCCCGGTTCTGGGCCCGATCCTGACGCTGGCCGGCGGCCGTGAAACGGTGGGCGAGGGCGCGCTGCTGCTCGCCGCCTATTCGCTCGGGCTGGGCATCCCGTTCCTGATCGCCGCGCTGTTTTCCGGCGCCTTCATGCGCTTCCTCGGCAAATTCCGCGTCCATCTCGGCCGCGTCGAAAAGGCCATCGGCGCGCTGCTGGTGATCGCCGGCGTGTTTTTTCTGACTGGTGGCGTGCAGACCGTGTCGTATTGGCTGCTGGAGAATTTTCCAGTGCTGGGGCGGCTGGGGTAGTCTCCCCCGCACGGGAACGATGCACACCAGCCCGCATTTGCAGTGCCGTTGACCAACACTTTTTCGAGCCGGGAGGCGAGAATGGTAGCCAAGGCGGATGTGCGAAAATTCTTCAAGGCCTATGAGAAAATCTACAATGACGCGATCGCCGACACCGTCGATCTCAACGACGTCGCGGACATGTATTCGGCGGGTTTTGTCTCGGTGACGCCGGCGGCGGTCATGGTTGGCGAGAATGGCGAGCAGTTGAAGGCCATTATGACAAAGGGTTTTGAGGCCTATCGTGCCCTCGGCAGCAAGAGAATGACCTGCGTCGATGTCTCGGTGATGCCAATCGATCAGGACCATTGCGTGGCTGAGGTAAACTGGTCCGGTGACTATGAACGCAAGGATGGGAGTCTCGTGACCATCGACTTTGCGATCAACTATCTCGTCGAAAAGCGCGATGGCAAGCTGAAGGTGTTTGGCTGGATATCGGGTGACGAGCAGGCGGAATTCAGGAAACACGGCCTGTTGTAGGGGTGCTGACTGCCGAATTCTGTCCTAAGACCCGCTGATTAAGAGTCAGCTGCTCCGCCATCTCACCGGAATTTAACCGCATTGGTGAAGCATGGGCCCACTGCTACCCTGTCTTGATTCCCAACCCTTTCATATGGTTGCCCATCCATGAGCCAGAGATCCTGCCTGTCCGTCATCCTCGCCGCCGGCGAAGGCACGCGCATGAAGAGCGTGCTGCCGAAGGTGCTGCACCAGATTGCCGGGCTGCCGATGGTCGCCCATGTGGTGAAGGCAGCGGAAGAGGCGGGTGGCGG
>NZ_RZRP01001283.1:0-1169 GCF_003997795.1 Mesorhizobium sp. M7A.F.Ca.US.005.03.2.1
GCCTGGCCGTACCAGGGTCGATCTCCAGATAGAGGAAGACGATTTCCGGGCAGAAGCCGCTCAGCCGGTCGCGGTAGCTGCGCTTCAGCGCCGAGCAGGCGGCGACCACGCCGTTGCCCTGCCCCACCGACGCGGCGATGCGCTCGCCGATCGCGTTGAGCCAGCCTTCGCGCAGCTGATCGGTAAGCGGCTCGCCGCTTGCCATGCGTGCGACGTTTTCCGGAGGATGCAGCCTGTCGCCCTCGATAAAGGTAACGCCCAGAGCGGCGGCAAGCCCAATGCCCACCGCCGACTTGCCGCAGCCGGCGACGCCCATAACCACGATGGCCGGCACCGAGCCGGGGGCGCTCGTCGGCGCCTGTGCTGCCGCTTCGTCCACTGTCAGCGGCTTGCCGGCGCGCGGCCGTAGAGCAGCAGCATGGCGACGATGACGACACCGTAGATGATCTGCCGCCCCGCCTCCGGCATCTGCATGACCGACAAGATGGATTGCAGCAACGTGATGAGGATGACACCGGCGACAGTGCCGAGATAGGAGCCGCGCCCACCCAGGATCGAGGTGCCGCCAAGCACCACCGCGGCGATCGACGGCAGCAGATAAGCGTCGCCCATCGACTGCGCCGCCTTGGAGGCATAGCCGGCCAGAAGCACGCCGCCGAAAGCCGAGAGCCCACCGGAGACGGCGAAGGCGATCATCACCACGCGCCTTGTGTCGATGCCGGAGAGATAGGCCGCGCGCTCGCGGTTGCCGATGCCGTAGACGGTGCGGCCGAAGCCGGTCCGCGTCAGCACGAACACCATCGCGGCCCCGATCAGCGCCCAGATGATGACGGCGTTGGGCACGCCCGGAATGGCGAAACCGGTCGCCAGGTAGCGCATCGCGCCCGTCGCCGAATCCTGCGGCGAGAAGCCGCCGGTGTAGACCACCATCAGCCCCTGCGCGACAGCGTTGGTGGCCAATGTGATGATCATCGAGGGGATGCGCAGATAGGCGACGCCGATGCCGTTGACGACGCCGATCAGCATGCCGCAGATGATGCCGAACGGGATGGCCAACGCCACGCCGACCGGGCCGTACGCCGCCGCGGCGCAGGCCATCATGGCGCCCGCCGCCACCGCCCACGGCACCGACAGGTCGATCTGGCCGAGCAGGATGACCAGCATCATGC
>NZ_RZRP01001284.1:0-1165 GCF_003997795.1 Mesorhizobium sp. M7A.F.Ca.US.005.03.2.1
CATGGCTGGATGGCGACGCTGACCGAAAAGAGTGCATCGACGGCCGACGACGCCCGCATCCTCAACGCCGTCACCCGCGCCTTCCCGGCGGTGACGACGGTGCGGGTCAAGGACGCGCTCGACGTCGTCAACCGGCTGGTCGGGCAGCTCGGCACGGCGATCCGGGCGGCCGCTGGCGTGGCGCTGATCGCTTCGGTGCTGGTGCTGGCCGGCGCGCTTGCAGCCGGCAACCGGGCGCGCATCCATGATGCGGTGGTGTTGAAGACGCTGGGCGCGACACGCACGACGCTGATATCGGCCTTCTCGCTCGAATATATGCTGATCGGGCTGGCCACCGCCATTTTCGCGCTGGCGGCGGGCAGCGCAGCCGCCTGGTTCGTCGTCGCGCGCATCATGACTTTGCCGTCGCATTTCATGCCGGAGGTGGCGGTGGCAACCATTCTGTTTTCGCTGGTGATCACGGTCGGCATTGGTCTCGCCGGCACTTGGCGGGTGCTCGGCCACAAGGCAGCACCGGTGCTGCGCAACCTGTGACGACAGGCCCGGAACGGGCATCCTGGATTAAATCTTGGTAAGAAAGCCGTCCGAAAAGCCGAGGAATCGGCGCTTCGCCCTCTCACGAACCGTTACATCCGGTTACGGTCTTGTTCTTGACGCGAATAACCATCATATTTCGCCACAGGCATGCTGGAGCCCTGCCAGCGGCGCCTGGGTCCGGAAGGACCTGACACCGGACGGGGCAGAAGCAATAGAGGACTACAATGGCTGATCCCATTCGCAACTACCAGATGCGCGCCGTGCCCGGCGTCGGCGTCGGTGCCGACATCGATCAGGGCCTGCGCGCCTACATGATCAAGGTTTACAATCTGATGGGGCTTGGCCTCCTCATCACCGGTCTTGCCGCTGTCGGCACGATCATGCTGGCCACCACCACCGATCCGGCTTCGGCTGTCGCGACGCTGCCGAGCGGCGAGATGCTGACGTCCTTCGGCTACGCGATCTTCGGCTCGCCGCTGCGCTGGGTGGTGATGCTGGCGCCGCTGGCCGCCGTTCTGTTCCTGTCGTTCCGCGTCCAGTCGATGAGCGTTTCGGCGGCGCAGACGACGTTCTGGGTCTATGCCGGTCTCGTCGGCCTGTCGCTGTCTTCGATCTTCCTGGTCTACAC
>NZ_RZRP01001285.1:0-1163 GCF_003997795.1 Mesorhizobium sp. M7A.F.Ca.US.005.03.2.1
GGAGGGCATGGTGTCGAAGCGGCCTGACAGCGTTTATCGGTCAGGCGACACCGAAGCGTGGCTGAAAACCAAATGCTACGAGGAAGTCGACTTTGAAGTGGCAGGCGTGCAGCTAAAACCGGGATCGGCACCACTCGCTTTGATGGCAACCCGCGATGCGGAACGCCGCTATGTCGGATCGGCTCACATCGCCCTGAACAAAGCCATGCGAGAACGCCTGTGGGCCAAGGTGCAGGAGGGGAAAGGCACGCCACCGAAGGGAGCCGACAAGCCAGACGCCGAATGGATCAAACCTGGCCTTGTCGGACGAGTGAAGACCCTTAAGCGCGAGGACAAGCTACGCCATGCGACTTTGCAGGCGATCCGTGAGGCGAAATCGTGATGTTACGAACGCCAATGAAGTAGGCCCGCCTGACAGCCCACGTCCTAAAACACACCACCGATGCCTATCCCCCCACTAATGTCTGGTGGGGGGGCTATGGGGCGTTGCGGGACGGCCTGCGCGCGTTTCGCCGCCTTGCGGCTGGGGCCGGTTTGCGAAGGGCCGTTGTCCGACGCGACTTTAGCCGGCTTGGCCTTGACGATGACCGGCTGCTTGCAGATTCTGCCGGAACGCAAAAAGAGATCGCCGAGCAATCCGACGGTCGGCTCGGTCGTGGGTGCGATCTGTTTGGTGTTTTTGTAGTAGTCGGTGAGGGCACGGATGGAGCCTGTGCCCCAATCGCCATCAACTTGCATCCGGTAGCACCCCAGGCGACGAAGTTCGGTCTGAATGCTGCGCGCAAGATCGCCTGCCTTGTCCTTTTCCGCTTCGCCCGCCGAGGCGCCGACAATGAGAGTTTCGAGGCCGGAGACGACGCTCTGGCGAGCGACTGCAACGCTTTCGGTTGAAGACAGATTGGCGACCCGAGTGCCGACCGGCTCCGCTGAACCGCCTGACGGTGCCGGAATCTCGACGGACCGCAGCGTCTGTCCGACGATGAGCACGGCGGTCTGCAGGTCGTTGGAGGCGAGCTCTATCTGCAGCTTCTTCTTGGCGTCTGGATCGGACAGGATGCGCGACAGGCTCGCGCTCAACTGCGCCGGATCGAGCATCTGCTGTTCGGTGAAATAGAATTGTTCACGCAGGTTCGACTGATCCCACGGCACCTGGCGGCCGACGG
>NZ_RZRP01001286.1:0-1160 GCF_003997795.1 Mesorhizobium sp. M7A.F.Ca.US.005.03.2.1
CGGCCATCGGCCTGATACAGGCCGGTTGCAGCCTGGCCGTGTCGCCTGGTGGAACCGGCGGCGCCGATCTGTGTTATGTCGTGTTGATCGCGGGCGCCGAAGGTTGCGCGTTTCCCCGACAACAGAAAGCGAGGCCTGAGATGGCTGACGACAAGTCGAAGACGAAACAGGACCGCAAGCAGGTCTCGGGCGAAGAGCCCTACGAGGTTGCCGCCTTTGCCCGCAAATACGGCATTCCGCCAAGCGAGGCACAGACCATCATCAAGCGCTACGGACCCTCGCGCAAGAAGCTCGACGCCCATATGGCGGCCCGCGGCTAGCCGAAACCATTTCGCCTGGGCGGCGTTGAAGACGCTGCGGGCCGTGTCAACCGGGCCTGGTGGTACGGTGAACAGGATGTCTTTTTCCCGGTTTCTCATCCTGGCCAACGAAACGGCAGACGAGCATCTGTCCCACCCGGCCCGCAGCGCCACGCATTGAGGGAGGTCGTCATGTCCGACACCATACGCAGGACCGGCAGCTGCCTGTGCGGCGGCGTGCAGTTCGAGGTTCACGGCGCGCCGCTGCGCGTCGGCCTGTGCCATTGCAAGGATTGCCGCAAGGCCGGCGGTTCGGTCTATTCGGCCTTTGCCATCTGGCCGCGCGAGGCCTTCGAGACCACCGGCCTCGTCAGCTCCTATGGCACGCGCAGCTTTTGCCCGACATGCGGCGGCCGCGTCGCCTGGGTCGACGACAACGAGGCCGAGGTGGCAATCGGCAGCCTCGACATCGCGCCGACCGATCTCGTGCCCGAATATGAATTGTGGACCTCCAGGCGCGAGACCTGGCTGCACGCTTTGCCAGGCGCCGAACAGTTCGAGCATGACCGCCCAGCCACGTACAACGCCGAAGCGCCGACGCCGAGATCGCTGTCGGACATCGACGCAGAGATTTGATCTCCGGGCAAGGGAACCCTGCCCTGCCGCCGACGTTACCGGACGCCTCTCACGCATGTCGCCCGGCGACTTGCGGCAATCATGGAGACGACCGTTGAACGACAAGATGTTTCCCCGCCCCATCAGGCTGAAATTCGCGCCTGAGCGCGAGCGCATCATCCGCAGCGCCTGGGAAGGCCTGGAATGCCTCGGCGACTGGCCGGCTGGCCAGGGACGGCGCTACCG
>NZ_RZRP01001287.1:0-1158 GCF_003997795.1 Mesorhizobium sp. M7A.F.Ca.US.005.03.2.1
GATGCGCTTTGTTCCGATACCCAGACGACATGCCTGCAGGCCCGGCAGCACCACGATCCACGCATGAGGCTGCCGGATTATCTCGCGTGAGATCTGCCACATCGACGTAAAATGTGGAGAAGTGACAGGCGACAGGAACGCCGGCACCATGAACCAGCGTGGCTGCAAAAAAGCCGTGGTCGAGACAAGCAGTTTCCAGGCGCCGCTATTCTACATGCAGCATGGGTTCGAGGAATTCGGCAAAGTCGAATTCGGAATTCCAGGGCATGTACGAATCTTCCTTCGCAAGGACCTGTTGTAAGTCTTGGGACGGGCGCGCACGGATGGCCATCGGCTAGTTGTTTCAAACGCCAGGTGCTCTGGAACAAACCGACGGTTGCGGAGTTAAAGCGCGTCGCGACGCGCACTCTTGCAGCGGCGTGTCGAATAGAGTGCATCCCGCTGGAGAGGCATGTGCGTACTGGACATTTCAGAAAGCCGATTGTCATTCAACCTGGCCGGATAGACCGCGACAGGGTTGTGGTTTCGGTGTCGGACGCAGCCGAAGTGCTGCTGCGGGACTGGCCAAAGCCGACATCCGAGAGGCGTCTTGCCGCGATCAGAGCGTGCCTTGCCGTCATGCGAGGCGAAAAGCCGACAAGGGCGGCACGACAGGCGTTCATCGTTGCGGCCAAGGACGCCAGGATTCTGCTGAGCGAGCAAGTCTGACCGTGGCGGGGCGCCTCAGTGCATGCAAGCTTGGTTCCGCTGGCGCCTGCAAGTGCGATACTGCCGAGATTGGTTCGAAGGGGAGAGATTATGGCTAAGGTTTCAGGTCTCACGCCTGCCGCGGCCAGAGGCGGAGTTCAGGCAGGAGCAACGCACGACAAGACGCGGGGGTTCGATCCCGCCATTGCCCCGCTTGAGACAGACGCAGAGGCCGCGGACACACAAAATCCGGTCGCTAAGACAAGTCCGCCGCGCACTCGTCCAAAATTCGAAAACGATGCCAGCTTTGCCAATGCCATGCGTCCGGTCGAAGGCGAGCCGGAACTGCGGCCTAGCGGCAACTGGCCGGTGTTGGTGATTGCAGCTGTCGTTTTGACAGCAGCCGTGGTCTTCCTGGCGGCAAGCATGCTGCGATGAGACTAATCCCGACGATGCAGCACCCACGACCTA
>NZ_RZRP01001288.1:0-1155 GCF_003997795.1 Mesorhizobium sp. M7A.F.Ca.US.005.03.2.1
CCCTTAGGGAGTAGCCAGGCCGGCTCGCCACCGAAGCAAATTGCCCGCACACACCCCCCGCATGCATATTCCTGCCATCATGCCCTCCCCGGTTCGGTCGTAGGCATGCTTCCTGCGCCGCTTATCAGCAAGGTACCGCAAGGTGATAGGGACGTCGTAGCTACGGCAAATTCGGTAGCACTTGCCTCTGTGTCGCTGCCTCAAAGCGGGATAGTATGCTTTGGGAAGATGCCTGACGCCACATTGAACGACCTCTCCCGATCATGGAAATGCGGTTAATTCGTCAAGGCGTTGTAACTTTGAGACGTGAACCATCTTGTCCGAACGGTTGAGACGCAACGATGGCCAAAAAAAAAGTCCGTGCGAGACCCAGCAGTGACCTTCTGAAACTGCTTGCCACAAGGCCTAGAGCGGTGGCGCTTGCTGCGCTGCACGTGAGTGAATCCGTGCTGCTGGAACTCGAAGCGTCCGAGCTTTTGTCAGCAGCAGAGATTAGAGGGCTACTTAAGGACGCGTCGATGACGTTACGAAATGCCGCCGAGCAAGCGGACAATCGCAGCTGCCTCGTCGCCAGCGAAATAGTCGATTCCATGCGGGAAAATTTCAAGAGAAATAAGACTTAACCTGTCGCCATCGGCCGACCGGGAAAAACTTGTTATCTTCAACCAAAACTGCCGTTGCCACGTCATCGATAGTGCATTGGAGCATATTCTTCACATCAATTTTAATGTACGGTGTATGCGAGGGAGGTAGTTCGGGCAGTAGTTGGGCGGGGTTGCTTCTGAATGACGCCACATCCATTTTTGCGCGGGAATGAAAAACGCCTGTCGTATGAGGACGATACGGCGCTGATCAAAAGGCTGGGATTCACGCCGAAGCGCTATCTGGCGGAGACGGTCATCGTCAATCAGGGCGAGGATTGCGATCGCATGTTCATTGTCGAGTCGGGCTGGGGGTGCATTTCTCATGAACTTGCCGGCGGGCAGCGACAGATTCTAGATTTTGCACTGAAAGGCGACATCGTCCTACCTCAGTCCTACTCGGGCAGGGCTCTTGAAACGTTTGTGGCTCAAACCGAAATTTCAGTTCTGGTGGCTTCGACCAAGACATTTGCCGTTGCGGCCATGCAGTCGCCCCATCTGTTCTCCCTTGTTC
>NZ_RZRP01001289.1:0-1155 GCF_003997795.1 Mesorhizobium sp. M7A.F.Ca.US.005.03.2.1
GTGCCGGCGCCGGCCGCGGCCCCTGTCGCACCGTCCAACACCAGCAAGCCGAAGACCGACGCCCCTGAAACCAGCCCGGCGTTGAAGACGCCTTCAAAAACCAAGGTCGCGCCGGCGGTTGAAAAGGCGGCGAGTGTTGCCGCTCCACTGCATTCGGCCGCCAATGCCAACAAGGCAGACTCCAAAGTCGAGCAGGTTTCCAAGCAGCGCAGTGGCCCCATCACCAAGGCCGAGCCGGCCTCCGCCTTCAAGGCGCCAGAGGTCAAGGTACCGGCCGCCAAGCCGGCCAAACCGTCGCTCGGGGACAAGAACCGCCCGGCCGGCATCGACAGGCCGGCACAGGTCGATGACCTCAAACTGATCTCCGGCGTCGGCCCCAAGATCGAGGGCATCCTGCATACGCTGGGCATCTTTACCTTCGCGCAGGTCGCGTCGTGGAAGAAGGCCGAACGCGAGTGGGTGGATGGCTATCTCTCTTTCCAGGGCCGCATCGATCGCGACGACTGGGTCAAGCAGGCCAAGGCGCTCGCCAAGGGTGGCGTCGCCGAATACATCCGCGTCTTCGGCAAGAAGCCGGTCTGAGGGACGAAAAATGCTCGGGGATAAAGACCGCATCTTCACCAATATCTACGGCCTGTTCGACAAGTCCTTGGCCGGCGCGATGGCGCGCGGCGCCTGGGATAACACGCCCGGCATCGTCGCCAAGGGCCGCGAGTGGATCGTCAACGAGATGAAGGCGTCGGGCCTGCGCGGCCGTGGCGGCGCCGGCTTCCCGACCGGCCTCAAATGGTCGTTCATGCCCAAGCAGAGCGATGGCCGGCCGAGCTATCTCGTGATCAACGCCGACGAATCCGAGCCCGGCACCTGCAAGGACCGCGACATCCTGCGCAACGACCCGCACACGCTGGTCGAGGGCGCGCTGCTTGCCGGTTTCGCCATGGGTGCGGTTGCCGCCTACATCTATGTGCGCGGCGAGTTCATCCGCGAGCGCGAGGCGCTGCAGCGCGCGATCGAGGAGGCCTATGAGGCCAAGCTGATCGGCAAGAACAACACGTCCGGCTACGATTTCGACATCTACATGCACCACGGCGCCGGCGCCTATATCTGCGGCGAGGAGACTGCACTTCTCGAAAGCCTCGAAGGCAAGAAGGGCCA
>NZ_RZRP01000128.1:0-10621 GCF_003997795.1 Mesorhizobium sp. M7A.F.Ca.US.005.03.2.1
GAGCGGCGACGCGGCGCTGATCGAACTCGAGCGTGAGCTGAGGACTTATCCGTCAGGCTTGAGAGGCAGCCGGCCGTCGCCGGTCGAGCCGAACGCCATCGTGCATCCGCTCAGGCTGGCGCATGGCGATCAGGTGCTGTCGTTCATCAGCACCATCACCGTGTTCGGCACGCCGCTCGACGTGACGCTTTCGGAACTGGCGATCGAATCGTTTTTCCCCGCCGACGAACAGACGAGGACGGTGCTGGTTCGGTTGGCGAAGGAGCGAGCCGAGCTGTCGTAGTCACCCTTCAGGCAAAGATGCCTTGCGCGTGCGGGTGCGCTCCAGGCCGAGCTGGCGTTCGCGCCAGATGATGAAGATGCCGGCGGCGACGACGATCAGGCCGCCGACAAGCATATGGAGCGTGGCGACGTCGCCGAAGACGAGATAGCCGACGACGAGGCCTAGGATCATCGAGGTGTATTCGAACGGCGCCACGACCGAGGCTTCGGCATGGCGATAGGCCGCCGTCATCAGGATCTGGCCAAGGCCGCCGCAGAAGCCGGCGGCAACAAGAAGGGCCGCCTGGAGCGGCGTCAGCGCCTGCCAGCCGAATGGCAGCGACAGCAGCGACATGACGCTCGCCGTCACCGAAAACCACAGCACGATGGTCGCCGTACGCTCGCTTTGCACGAGATTGCGCACCAAGAGCATGGCGACGGCCGAGATCGCTGCCGCGACAAGAGCGGCCATGACGCCAAGCACTTCCTGGTCGTCGAGCGCCTGGTCGGAACTCAGCAGCGTCAGTTCCGGCCAGGAGATGATCAGCACGCCGACCAGGCCGACCGCGACCGCACTCCAGCGATACACGCGGATAGCCTCGCCGAGGAAGATGGAGCTGAACACCACCACCAGCAGCGGCTGCGCGTAGTTCAGCGTGATCGCTTCGGGCAGCGGCAGCCGGGTCAACGCGAAAAAGCCGAGCCCCATGGCGCAGACGCCGACCAGGCCGCGGGCGATGTGGTTGAACGGACGCTTGGTGGTGAAGGCAGTGCCGAGTTCTTTCCTGAAGGCCAGGAAGGCGATGATCGGGAAGATGGCGAAGAAAGAGCGGAAGAAGACAATCTGGCCGGCCGGAACGGTGCCTGCGGCTTTGATGCAGGTCTGCATGCCGACGAAGACCGCCACCGACACGATCTTGAGCATGATGCCGGTAAGCGTGTCGTGCCCGCCGGCATCATCGCTGGCTGTGGCCGAGGGGCTGCCGGGGCCTGCTGTCACGCTCCCGACGCTTCTCGGATCGTCGCCCAGATACGCGCCGGCGTTGCCGGCATGTCGATGTGCCTGACGCCATAAGCGCGCCAGAGCGCGTCGGTCACCGCATTGAGTGCCGCCGGGGTCGAGCCGATGGTGCCGGCCTCGCCCGCGCCCTTGATGCCAAGCGCATTGGTGGTCGAAGGCACGTTGCGGGTCTCGAAATGAAAGAACGGGAAATTGTCGGCGCGCGGCATGGCGTAATCCATGAAGCTCGCCGTCAAAAGCTGTCCGTCCTCGCCATAGATAGTGTCCTCGGTCAGTGCCTGGCCGACGCCTTGCACGACGCCGCCATGCACCTGGCCGGCGAGCAGGATCGGGTTTACGGTCACGCCGAAATCGTCGACGATGGTGTAGCGGACGATCTCGGTCGCGCCGGTGTCGGGATCGATCTCGACCTCGCAGATGTGGGTGCCGTTGGGATAGGTGCATTCGTCCTGCACGAACTCGCCAAAGCCCTTGAGATCGTCAGGCGTCTTGGCGGCCTTGGCGATGCTGGAAAAATCGAGCGAGCGATCGGTGCCGACGATGCGGGCAACACCATCGGACAACTCGATGTCGCCGGCAGAAGCCTCGAGCTCGTCGGCGGCGATGCGCTTGATCTTGTTGGCCAGATCCTCGCCCGCGCGGGAAGCCGACACACCCCCCAGCGGAATGGAGCGCGAGCCGCCGGTGCCGCCGCCGGCCTTCAATTCATCGGTATCGCCCTGGCGGACATGGATTTTGTCGATGTCGAGATTGAGCTTTTCCGACAGGAACTGCGCATAGGCGGTGGCGTGTCCCTGTCCGTTGGTCTGGGTGCCGATCTTCAGCGTCACCGTGCCGTCGCCATTGAGTTCGACGAAGGCCGGCTCCGAGCCCGGAAAGGCACAGGCCTCGATATAGGTCGCCATGCCGAGACCGCGGATTTTTCCGCCGGCCTTCGACTGCGCCAGCCGCTCCGGAAACGCTTTCCATTCGGATTGCTCAATGGCGCGCTCCATATGGCCTTCGAATTCACCGGTGTCGTAGAGGCGGCCGGTTTGCGTCCGGTAGGGAAATTGCTCCGGCCGGATGAAATTGCGGCGGCGGATCTCCTCGACGGGCAGGCCGAGATCGTGGGCGCAGGCATCGACCAGCTTTTCCAGCAGGAAGGCTGCTTCCGGCCGACCGGCACCGCGATAGGCATCGACCGGGCAGGTGTTGGTGTAGAGGCCGGTCACCGAGACGTCGAGCGCCTGGATATCGTAGACACCGGTCGACATGGTGACGCCGATATAGGGGATGAACGGACCATATTGCGAGATATAGGCGCCGATGTTGGCGAGCAGGTCCACCTTCATGCCGAGAAAGCGGCCGTCCTTGTCCAGCGCCATCTCGGCCGTGACGAAATTGTCGCGGCCTTGCGCGTCGGTCAGAAAGTGTTCCGTGCGGTCGCCGGCCCACTTCACCGGGCGGCCAAGCCGCTTCGCCGCTTCCAGCACCAGCGGATATTCGCGGTAGACGAAGCTCTTGGGCCCGAAACCACCGCCGACATCAGGCGTGATGACGCGCAACTGGCCCTTCTTGATCTTGAACACGCTGGCCAGGATGTACTGCATGGAGTGCACGCCTTGCGACCCGGTGGTCAGCACGAAGCGCTTCTCCTCGACGTTCCATTCGCCGATCGCGGAGCGCGGCTCCATGTAGTTGCAGACCAGCCGGTTGTTGACGAACTCGATGCGGGTGACGTGTGCGGCCTTGGCGAAAGCCGCTTCGGTCTTTTTCCTGTCGCCCATGTGGTAGCTGAAGGCGCGGTTGGAACCGAGCTCCGGCCAGACCAGCGGCGTGCCTTCGGCAAGTGCATTTGCGGTCCCGGAAGCCGCGTCTTCGCCGTCATAGTCGACATCGATCAATTCAGCGGCATCCTGCGCCAAGGCACGGCTGTCGGCGACGACGAAGGCAACGGCATCGCCGACATAGTTGACGCGGTCGCGGCACAGGATCGGGATGTCGCGCGTCGGCGCCTTGGTGCCGTCCGGCTGTTCCTGCATGACGCCGGATTTCAGATCGCCGAGATGGGCAAGGTCCTTGCCGGTCAGTACCAGATGGACGCCAGGTGCGGCCTTCGCCGCCTCGGTCGAACCGATGGTGAAGCTGGCCTTGGCGACCGGCGAACGCAGGACATAGCCATGCAGGACGCCAGCCGGCTGGATGTCGTCGGTATAAAGGCCCTGGCCCTGGATGAAGGCGGCATCCTCGCGCCGCAGCACGGATGCGCCCATGCCGAATTTCGGTGTGACGACGGTCATGGATGCCTCGTGATGATGACAGGAGAACGAACGCCTGAAATAGGCATTGCCTCAGTTTTGTCGAGGGGCCGTTTCGTGTAAAGAGCGCGGACTTCAAATTTCTTGGACCAGCGGACACAATCCGCCGCCAAGGCAATCGACAGGAAAACCCACGGAATGCGCACGGACACCGGCCAGGTCTTCAAGCTCGAAGACTATCGCCCCAACGACTACCTCATTCCGCAAACCGACCTCACCTTCCGCCTTTCGCCAGACGCAACGCGTGTCACCGCCGTGCTCACGATAGAGCGCCGTGACGGCGTCTCCGTGTCGGCACCGTTGGTGCTCGACGGCGACGGGCTGACGCTCAAGCGCATCGAGATCGACGGCAAGAAGGTAAAACCGGCGGATCTGCTGGCGACGCCCGACCAGTTGACCATCCTCGAGCCACCGGTGGCGCGGCGCTTCCAGTTGCTCATCGAGACCGAGGTGGCGCCGGCGGGCAACGAAGCCCTGATGGGCCTCTACCGCTCGAGCCACGTCTACTGCACGCAATGCGAAGCCGAGGGCTTTCGCCGCATCACCTATTTCCTCGACCGTCCCGATATCCTGTCCGTCTACACGGTGCGCATGGAGGCAATGCGCGACGAGGCGCCGCTGCTCCTGTCCAACGGCAACCCGCTCGAAAAGGGCGACCTCGGCGACGGCTGGCATTATGCCGTGTGGCACGACCCTTTCCCCAAGCCGTCCTATCTGTTCGCATTGGTGGCCGGCAATCTCGGCCGGCTCGCGGACAGTTTCGTCACCCTGTCCGGCCGCACGGTCGAGCTCGGCATCTATGTCGAGCCCGGCAAGGAGACGCTGGCCGGCTATGCGATGGACGCCCTGAAGCGGTCGATGAAATGGGACGAGGAGGCGTTCGGCCGCGAATACGATCTCGACGTCTTCAACATCGTCGCCGTGTCGGACTTCAACATGGGCGCGATGGAGAACAAGGGCCTCAACATCTTCAACGACAAATATGTGCTGGCCGACCGGGAGACCGCGACGGACGCCGATTTCGCCAATATCGAGGCGATCATAGCGCATGAGTATTTCCACAATTGGACAGGCAACAGAATCACTTGCCGCGACTGGTTCCAGCTCTGCCTGAAGGAAGGCCTGACGGTTTTCCGCGACCACGAATTCTCCGCCGACCAGCGCTCGCGCGCGGTCAAGCGTATTGCCGAGGTGCGGACCTTGCGCGCCCACCAGTTTCCAGAGGACCAGGGCCCACTGGCGCATCCGGTGCGGCCGCGCCGCTACCGCGAGATCAACAATTTCTACACCGCGACGGTCTACGAGAAGGGCTCCGAAGTGGTGCGCATGATCCGCACAATTCTCGGTGCCGACGTGTTTCGCGCCGGCATGGACCTCTATTTCGAGCGGCACGACGGTGACGCGGCGACGATCGAGGATTTCATCAAGGTGTTCGAGGATGCGTCCGGCCGCGACCTGTCGCAGTTCGCGCTCTGGTATCATCAGGCGGGAACGCCGAACCTGACGATCAGTTCGGCGCACAATCCGGCCGCGCAGGAGTTCACACTCGAAATCGAGCAGTCGGTGCCGCCGACACCCTCCGAAAGCCGCAAGCGGCTGATGCACATCCCGCTCGCTTTCGGGCTGATCGGCGCCGGCGGCAAGCCTGTGCCGTATAGTAGCGTCGAGGGCGCCAGCGTCGAGGACGGCGTCATTCATATCCGCAAGCGTCGCCACATGGTGCGGTTTTCAGGCGTCACCGAGCGCCCGGCCGTGTCGCTCAACCGCGGCTTTTCGGCGCCGGTGACGTTGTCCGTCGAGCAGAAAGCCGACGACCAGTTCTTCCTTGCCCGCCATGACGGCGACGCCTTCTCGCGCTGGCAGGCCTTCAACACATTGCTGACCGATGCGCTGATATCAGCGTTCCGCGAGATCCTCGGCGGCAAGCAGCCGGCCTTTGCGCCGCGGCTGACCGAGCTCGCCGGCAGCATTGCCGGCGACGAGACGCTGGAGCCGGCCTATCGGGCATTGGCGCTGGCCCTGCCCGGCGAAGCCGACATTGCCCGCGACATCGGCAGGAACATCGACCCCGATGCCATCTATGCGGCTCGCGAGGCACTGGCGCTGGCGATCGGCACTGCGAACCGGGACGTTTTTTCGGGCCTCTACCTCAGCCTTGCCGACAGAGAAGCGTTCAGCCCCGACGCCGCAAGCGCCGGACGACGCGCCTTGCGCAACACCCTGCTGGATTATCTGTCGCTGCAGCCGGGCGGAGCGGAACTCGCTGCCGGGCATTTCCAGTCCGCGACCAACATGACCGACCGCGCGGCAGCACTTGCCGTGCTCGCGCATCGTCACCACGGTTCGCCCGAGGCGGTCGAGGCGCTGGCGGCTTTCGAGACGACCTACGGGTCCGACCTGCTGATCATGGACAAATGGTTCCAGATCCAGGCCAGCGTACCGGGGCCGCAAACCGTCGACACCGTGAAGGCCTTGACCAACCACCCGGCCTTCTCGATGGGCAATCCGAACCGGGTGCGCTCGCTGATCGGCACCTTCTCCAGCGCCAATCAGACCGGCTTCCACCGGGCCGACGGCGAAGGCTACTGGTTCTTTGCTCAAACCGTCCTCGAGGTTGAGAAGCGCAACCCGCAAGTGGCGGCAAGGCTGGCGACGGCGCTCAGATCCTGGCGTTCGCTCGAACCCTTGCGGCAGGCGAAGGCCAGGGAAGCGCTGCTCTCGATCGCCGGCGCCGAAAACCTGTCGGCGGATCTGCGGGATATTGTCGAGCGCACGCTGGCTTAGCCGCTCTCTTTCTTCTCCCCTTGTTGTGGCAGAAGGGAGATCCGTGCACGCCGCCAAGCTGGTGAATTTCAACCAGGACCTGACAGCAGCGGCTTCCGTTAGGCGCTGCGCCAGCGAAAGCCCATTATTTTAGTCGATTTTTAATCTTTTTTCGCCGGACCACTGGACAAGGCGAATCACCTTTGATTCTTTACTGACGATTCGGAAGTGCGGCGTTTGCCGGATCACCAAGCAGCATAGGCAAATTCGGGGAGTGCCATTTATGGCGAAGGCGGACGCGTGGGGCGCGCCCGGAGGGACGGTTTTTGCGCATCGTGAGACGCGCGGCGACGGTCTTGCCGGGAATACGCGACTCATCGCCGAACCGGCCTACCGGCGGCTTCTGGCCGCCGAGCCGCTGCTGCGCCGATCAATACCCGTCCTCATCATCACCTTCCTGATCGTCATCGCGGCGTTGCGCGTGCTGTCGCTGATGAACGAGCGCGACGATGTCGAGCGCAATGCCAAGGCGATCCTGACGCTGGCGGCGGGCCAGCTGGCCAGTTCGCTCGCCACCACCTCGGAAACGGTGCCCGGCGCCATACAGGATCTGCTGGAGACCACCAGCCGTCAGGGCGCGATGGGCCGCAGCCATGTGCTTGTCATCACCGACAGCGCTTTCAAGATCGTCGCGGTGACGCCACGCTCGATGCCATGGCAGGGCCATTCGCTGGACGGCCTCGTCGAGGGCGGCCAGCCCTTGTTCATGTTCGGCGATCGTGCGGGCGTCATGGACGTCAACATCGACGGACGGGATTGGTACGCCGCGGTCAGCCTGGCGAATGGCGGAAAGGGTGCATCGGCGGCCCTGGTGCCACAGGACGCGGTTTTCGATGCCTGGCGCAAGACCGTTTCGCTGAACGTCACCCTGTTCGTGCTGACGGCCGGTGTGCTGATCGTCATCCTCTATGCCTATTTCGGCCAGGCGGCACGTGCGCAGGCGGCCGACCGCATCTACCTCGAAGCGCATCAGCGCATCGACATGGCGCTGGTTCGCGGCCGCTGCGGCCTGTGGGACTGGGACATGGTGCGCGGCAAGATGTACTGGTCGCGCTCGATGTACGACATGCTCGGCTACAAGCCTTGCGAAACGATGCTGTCCTTCGGCGAGGTCGATCAGATCATCCATCCCGAGGACGGCGACCTGTTCGAGCTCGCCAACAGAATCGTCGCACGCGAGATCGATCACATCGATCAGGTGTTCCGCATGCGCCATGCCGATGGCCAATGGGTCTGGATGCGCGCACGGGCACAGGTCATCGATCCGGAAGCGCCGGAGATCCAGCTGATCGGCATCGCCGTCGACGTCACCGAACAGCGTCATCTGGCGCTGCGTTCCGAGGCTGCCGACCTTCGCCTCAGAACGGCGATCGAGAACATCAACGAATCCTTCGTGCTGTGGGATTCGACGCAGCGCCTGATCATGTGCAATTCCAAATACCAGCAGGACAACGGGCTTTCGGACCGCGACGTGATGCCGGGCACCGCGCGCGCGGCGCTGGAAGAACGCATGCTGGCCTTTGCTTCCGAAAGGCGGCTTGCCCACACCAGCGGCCTGCAGGGCGGCGCCACTTTCGAGCGGCAGTTGGCCGACGGCCGCTGGCTGCAGGTCAACGAACTGAAGACCCGGGACGGCGGCATCGTCTCGGTCGGTTCCGACATCACCCAGATCAAGCTGCACCAGGAGAAGCTGGTCGACAGTGAGCGACGGCTGATGGCAACGATCCATGATCTCAGCCTCGCGCGGCGGGCCGAAGAGGAGCGTTCGCGCGAACTGGTCGACCTCAACCGCAAATACATGAAGGAAACCGAACGGGCCGAAGCGGCGAACCGGGCCAAATCCGAATTCCTGGCCAACATGTCGCATGAGTTGCGCACGCCGCTGAACGCCATCATCGGCTTCTCCGAACTGATGGAACAAGGGCTGTTCGGCCCGCTCGGATCGGAGCGCTACGAGGAATATGCCACCGACATCAACAGCAGCGGCAAGTACCTGCTGGGCGTCATCAACGATATTCTCGACATGTCCAAGATCGAGGCCGGCCAGTTCTCTCTGGACCGGGAAGAGATCGACCTCGGCCCGCTGATCAGCGAAACCGTACGCGTCGTTTCGCTGCAGGCGGCGCAAAAGGCCATCACCGTGGAAACGCGCATTGCCGATGCGCTGACGCTGGTCGCCGATCGCCGTGCGATCAAGCAGATCGTCATCAACCTTTTGTCCAATGCGGTGAAGTTCACCGGCCAGGGCGGCCACATATCGGTCAGGGCCCGCAACACATCCGGCGCGCTGGTGCTGACGATCGAGGACAATGGCTGCGGCATCCCCAAGGAGGCGCTCGGAAAGCTCGGACGGCCGTTCGAACAGGTGCAGAACCAGTTCTCCAAGAGCCATGCCGGGTCCGGCCTTGGCCTTGCCATCTCACGTTCGCTGGCCGAGCTTCAGGGCGGCGCGCTGAAGATCCGGTCGAGCGAAGGTGTCGGCACGATCGTGTCGGTGCGCATTCCGGTGAAGAAGAGCGTGCTGGCCGTCAAGGTTGCAGCGTGAAGTTTTTATCACCATCCCAGGCCTGATCCACCTCGTGGACGCGAGCTGAAACGCTTTGACAAAGTTATCTATTTTATCTATTTTGGATAAAAAAGAAAGGCCTTGTCATGCGAGTGACTTCAACGGAATTCCAGCAGAATGTCGGGCGTTTTCAGGATGCTGCCCAGCGTGCGCCGGTCGCAATCACAAAGAATGGCCGGACCCACACGGTACTCCTGTCGGCGGCGATGTTCGAGGTCTTGGTCAAGGGACGGGTCGCCCGTCCTGTGGAAGAGCTGGACGACGAGACGCTTAACGCCATCGCCGAAAGCGCCGTATCGAGCGAATATGCCGGGCTTGATGCAATGCTCAAAGACTGGACACCGTGAGCCTGCCCAAACCTATCCCGGGTCTGGTGATTTCCTATTCTTACCTCTGGGTGAGAGAACACGAAAAGGGTGCCGAAGAAGGTCGCAAAAACCGACCATGCGCCATTGTCGCCGCGCGGTCGTGGAGGGCCGTGAAGTCATAACGGTCGTTCCGGTCACACACTCGCCACCAGCTGATCCTGCCGATGCAGTAGAAATACCTGCGCCCCTCAAGGCCTATCTCGGCCTCGATGACACGCCATCATGGATCGTCGTCACCGAAACCAATCATTTCCTCTGGCCGGGTCCCGATCATCTCAGGCCTATCGCGGGGAGCAAACCGTCCCGATTCGACTATGGCATGCTGCCGCCGCGTTTCTATGCCTATCTGCGCGACCGGATTTTGCAGTCTCACGCAAGCCGGGCGCTGCAGCAGATTCGGCGAACAGAGTAGCTGCATGAGACTGGAGGACCACGAAACGTCCCCGATTCCAAGGGACGATCGCTTCCCGGTCATCCCGCACGAAGCAAAAGGTCGAAATCCTTCCTGACCTTCTGCGACGTCTCCTTGAGATGTGCTTCGAGCACACCGAAATCCGGCAGGTCGGTCACCGCCAGAAGCAGATCCGAAAGCCCCGGCGGAACGTCGTCGCGCTCGAAGGCTCCGGTAAGGCACAGCCGCGTCATCTGGGTCAGCGCCAGATAGAGCGCATAGGCGTCGAAAAGCTCCTGCCTCGCCCCGGCATTGGCGAAGCCCGGTGACAGGCGCGAAAGGATTTCGGCGGTACCGGTAACGCGCGGCCCGGCGCCTACCTGCCCGGTGATGACAGCCACTTGGGCGATGAATTCGAGATCGATCACGTCGCCGGGGATCAGCTTGATGTCCCACAGGTCGCGCGGCGGCTTTTCCTTCTCGATCATAGCGCGCATCTCCGAGGCCTCGGCCATCACCTTGGCGGCGTCGCGCGGCTGACCAAGCACCGCCGCCACTTCCGCTTCAACCTCGCCGCACAGGCTGGCGTCACCGGCAATGGCGCGGGCGCGTGCCAACGCCATGTGCTCCCAGGTCCAGGCCTCCTGGCGCTGGTATTTCTTGAAGGCATCGATATGGGTTGCCACAGGACCCTTGTTTCCGGATGGCCGCAGGCGCAGGTCGAGTTCGTAGAGCACGCCCTCCGCCGTCGGCGCCGACACGGCCGCGATCAGCCGCTGCGTCATGCGGGTGTAGTAATGCGAAGGCGCCAGCGGCTTGTCGCCATCGGACTCCTCGGCGTCCGGCGCGTGGTCGTAAAGCAGGATCAGGTCGACATCCGATCCGGCGGTC
>NZ_RZRP01001290.1:0-1151 GCF_003997795.1 Mesorhizobium sp. M7A.F.Ca.US.005.03.2.1
GGGCAAGGTGATCAGGCCGCCGACGCCACGTTCGCCGACATTCATGACGATGTAGCGCGGCATGCCGAGTGCCTTATCGAAGGGCTGCGCCGTCCAGCCGACCACTTGGGTGTAGAACGCCTCGGCGGCGTCGAGATCTGATGTCATCAATTCGTACCAGAAGAAGGGCATCGGGGTTTTTGGCATTTTCGGTCTCCTCACCTTTCATGGATCGATCGTCGTCCATCATAGGACGATCCTCACGACGGAAATCCGACACCGCCCGGACAACAATGGGTGTGTGTGCCAAGCGTTCCCTGATTGCGCATCCAGCGGTTTTCGATTTCTCTGCGGTCATGAGGGGTTGTCGTCCATGCGCTTGATGTCGCTCACGCCCGAGCTTGTCGCACTGTGCCATCGGGAAGAGGCCGATCCCGGTCCGGACCCGAGCTGGACAGACATGAACGACGAGGACTTTCGAACCCTCGCCTTGCGACTGTCCAATGAAGCCGATGAGGGACCGTTATGGGTGTTCGCCTATGGGTCGCTGATCTGGAAGCCGGAATTCGAGTCGGTCGAGCAACAGCTCGCCACGGCCTTCGGCTGGCACCGCTCCTTCTGCCTCGACATGGTGCGCTGGCGCGGCAGCGCCGAGCAGCCTGGGTTGATGATGGCGCTCGAGCGGGGCGGGCGCTGCAACGGCGTGATCTATCGCTTGCCGGAGGGTGAGAAGCCGGCGCAGATCGAAAGGCTGTTGCGGCGCGAGATCAGCGACCATGAAAGCATCGAGACGGTTCGCTGGCTGCCAGTGCATACGCCGCAGGGTAAGCTGCGCGCGCTCGGCTTCTGGGTCGGCGTGAAGGGCAGGGGAACGTCGCTGAACCAGCCGCTGGACAGAGTGGCGAGCGTGCTGGCCAGAGCCTGCGGGCATATCGGATCCGGCGCCGAATATCTCTACAACACGGTCAGCCATCTCGAAGCATTCGGCATCCGCGACCGCAATCTGTGGCGATTGCAGGAATTGGTGGCGCAGGAGGTCAGGGCCATCCATGGCCGCAAGCTTGAGCCTGGCCTTTCGCTCGCACTGCAAGCCCGACCGCAGTCGCAATAATATGAGTAAAAAAATCATATTATTGCCGAGCCTTTTCAGGGACTTGCGCCGAAAATTGACC
>NZ_RZRP01001291.1:0-1145 GCF_003997795.1 Mesorhizobium sp. M7A.F.Ca.US.005.03.2.1
ACGCTGACCTTTTCGCCTGGCGAAACCACCGCCACCGGCACCATGGCGGTGCCGTTCGAATTGCGCAACGACTTCGCTTCGATCGCGCTCGACGGCGAGCGGCAGGCCGGTGCGGTGCGCGTCCTCGACGAAAGCTCCAAGCGCCGCCGCGTCGGGCTGCTGTCGCAGGCCGAGGCCGACCAGGCGCAGCCGCTTTTGTCGCCACTCTACTACATCAGGCGGGCGCTGCAGCCCTTCGCCGATCTGGTCGAACCCTCCAGCGCCGACCTCGCCGACGCCATCCCGCAGATCCTCGACCAGAAGCCCGCGATGATTGTCATGGCCGATATCGGCACCATTCCCGGACAGGTCCGGCAGAGACTTGTCGATTGGGTCGACAATGGCGGCACGCTGGTGCGTTTCGCCGGTTCGCGGCTGGCCACCGCAGGCGATGACGACGATTTGCTGCCGGTCCGCCTGCGCACCGGCGAGCGTTCGCTCGGCGGCGCGCTGTCATGGACGTCGCCGCAGCCTGTCACCGAATTCCCCAAGGCCGGCCCGTTCGCCGATCTGGCGCCGCCGACCGAGGTCACTGTCAGCAGACAGGTGCTGGCCGAGCCGACACCCGATATCGTCGAGCGCACCTGGGCGGCCCTTGCCGACGGCACGCCGCTGGTCACCGGACTGAAGAAAGGCAAGGGCACGCTGGTGCTGTTCCACGTCACCCCTGAGGCAACCTGGTCGAACCTGCCGATCTCCGGCAGCTTCGTCGAGATGCTGCGCCGCATCGTGCAGCTGTCGCGCAACCAGGGCGCGGCCATCGCCAATGCCGAAGCCGCCGCGGCGTCGCTGGCGCCCTATCGCATGATTGCAGCCGACGGCTCGCTGGTGCCGCCGACGCCGGATGCACGGCCGCTTGTACCGGGCGCCGGCGCGCTGCCGGTGACTTTTGAAAACCCGCCCGGCCTTTATGGTTCCGAGACGGGTGTGTTTGCCCATAATCTGCTTGAAGCCGACAGCACGCTGGCCCCGCTGGCGCGCCCGCAAATCACTGTTCCCGTCAGCTCGATCCAGTATGCCTTTGACGAATCGCGCAATTTGAAGGGCGCGCTGGTCGCGGCCGCCCTGGTGCTGATGCTGCTCGATACGCTGGCAGTGTTCTGGAT
>NZ_RZRP01001292.1:0-1141 GCF_003997795.1 Mesorhizobium sp. M7A.F.Ca.US.005.03.2.1
CCCCCCTTGAGGGGGAGATGTCCGGCAGGACAGAGGGGGGCGCTGTCCCGCCATTCCTTTGACTACCCTAATGCCTCCGCGCCAGTTTCGGCGGATGGCCATGCTCCTCGCGAAACGCCCGGGCAAAACTCGACATCGAGGCAAACCCACATGCCAGCGCCACGTCGCGCACGGCGAGCGTCGAATGCGCCAAAAGATCGGCGGCGCGTTTGAGCCTCAGGCGCCGGTAGTAGCCATTGGGCGAGATGGCGAGTTCGGAGCGGAAGGAGCGCTCGAGCTTGTCTGAGGACACGCCGAGCTTCGCGGTCAGCTCGGCCATGCCGAGCCGTTCCTCGACCGCATCCTCCATGATGGCGATGGCCGACAGCACCAGCTCGTTCTGGACCCCAGTGCGCAGGCGCAGCGGCATCATCTTGCGGTCGATGCTGGAGCGCAGCTGGCTGTGCACGAACCATTCGGCGACGCCGGCGGCAAGCTCGGCGCCGTAATCGCGGGTGATGATCTCCAGCATCATGTCGAGGCTGCCGACGCCGCCGGCCGAGGTGAAGCGCTTGCGGTCGATGACATAGAGGTCGCGCCTGAGCTCGATGTTGGGGAAGGCTTCGGTGAAGGCGGCCTGGCTGGTCCAGTGCAAGGTGCAGGCATGGCCGTCGAGCAGGCCGGCGCGCGCCAGGAAGAACGCGGCATCCGCCACCGCCCCGATATGGGCGCCATTGCGCAGGCTCTTGCGGATCCAGTGTGCAGCGTCCTCGGCGACGAGGTGATCGGCATCGCCGCCCGAGCAGACGACGATGCGGTCGACCTTCGGGGCATCCTCGGCGTAAAAGCCCGGCTGGATGACGACGCCGTTCGACGCCTCGACCGCACCTTTCGTGCCGCCGACGATGATCCAGCGATAGCATTCTCTTTTCGCCAGGACATTGGCGGCGCGCAGCGGCTCGATGACCGAGCTGAACGCCATCATCGGAAAACCTGGGAACACCAGCACGGCGAAAGTGAGGGGTTCAGTGGGCTTGGGTGGTTCGCGCGTGGCCATGGGGCGCTACATTTCGGGCAGATGGGGTTCGGGGTCAATTGGCCGGTCCATCATCATGAGACGTCCGCGCGCCGCCCCTTGCCCTTCCTCTCCCCCGTCGATCGG
>NZ_RZRP01001293.1:0-1139 GCF_003997795.1 Mesorhizobium sp. M7A.F.Ca.US.005.03.2.1
GGTGGTGATTATCCATGGCGGTTACTGGCTGGAGACCGACAAGAGCTTGTGGTCGCATCTCGCCAAGGGCGCGGTCGGCAGCGGCTTCGCCGTTGCGATGCCCTCCTACACGCTGTGCCCGGACATACGCATCGCAGGCATCGTCCGGGAAGTCGGGGCGGCGATTGGCAAGGCAGCGGCAATGGTTGACGGACCGCTGATGCTGACCGGACATTCGGCCGGCGGCCATCTCGCCACCCGGATGGTGACGACAACCACGCCTCTGGCGCCGGATGTGGCGCGGCGCATACGCCATGTCGTTTCGATTTCAGGTCTACACGATTTGCGTCCGCTCATGCGCACCGGCATGAACAAGGACCTGGCAATCGACGAAGAGGAGGCGCTGGCTGAAAGCCCAGCCCTGCTGCGCCCGATGGATGGCGCCCGCGTCACCTGCTGGGCCGGCGGCGGTGAGCGCGCCGAGTTCCTGCGCCAGAATACGTTGCTTGCCAACATCTGGACCGGCCTTGGCGCCACCACCAGCACCGTGGTCGAGCCCGACCGGCATCACTACGACATTGTCGACGGCCTTACCGATCCGGCGCATCCGCTGACACAGAGCTTGATCTCGAGCTAGAGCCGAGATCACTTTCTCGTCTGTTATGAACGGCTTGCCTGGAATTCCTCAGCGCAGCATCAAAACGCTGCAAGCCTCGCCCGCGGCTGCTGCAGGGGCAAACGGTGCCCGCACGATCAGCCCGTTGGCGTCGGCCAGCATTCTCAGCATCGAGGAATCCTGAATGCCGAACGGCGTCGCCACCAGCGCGCCGTCATCTTCCCTGACCACGGCTCGGACATAGTCCTGGCGCAAATCATTGGCCGGCATTGCGGCACCCAGTCGCGCTGGGCGAATGTCCTGGCGATGGTTGCGGCCGCCGAGCCGCGCCAGCAGCGGCTTCAGGAACAGTTGCGAGCAGACCAGGCTTGCCACCGGGTTGCCGGGCAGGCCGATGCACCTGATATCGCCGAGGCGGCCGAACATCAGCGGCTTGCCGGGGCGCATGGCAATCTTCCAGAAGCCGAGCGTCATGCCTTCGCCGGTCAGCACATCGTGGATCAGGTCGTGATCGCCGACCGAGGCGCCACCAAGCGTCACGATG
>NZ_RZRP01001294.1:0-1138 GCF_003997795.1 Mesorhizobium sp. M7A.F.Ca.US.005.03.2.1
GAATATCTCGATGCCATCATCGCGGTAAAACTGGTCGACGGTATCGGTGGTGCGATCGAGCATATCGAGACGTTTTCCTCGCATCACACCGAGGCGATCGTCGCCGAGGATGCGCAAGCCGTCGAGCGGTTTTTCAACGAGATCGATTCGGCGATCCTGCTGCACAACGCATCGACGCAGTTCGCCGACGGCGGCGAGTTCGGCATGGGAGCCGAGATCGGCATCGCCACCGGCAAGATGCATGCGCGCGGACCGGTGGGCGTCGAACAGCTGACGTCGTTCAAATACCGTGTGCGCGGGTCGGGACAGGTGAGACCTTGAGCGCTGGTCTTACCCTTCCCCTTGTGGGGAGGGTGGCGAGCATAGCGAGCCGGGTGGGGGGACGACGCTGAATTCCGCGATACCCCCACCCCGCTCCGCTTCGCGGATCGACCCTCCCCACAAGGGGGCGGGTAAGGAGGCTATCCCCTCCCACTATTTCAAAATGCCGCACGCCGAGAAAGGCCTCGCCGTCGGCCTGTTCGGCGGCTCGTTCAATCCGCCGCATGCCGGCCATGCGCTGGTCGCCGAGATCGCGCTCAGACGCCTGGCGCTCGACCAGTTGTGGTGGATGGTGACGCCGGGCAATCCGCTGAAGAACACCAGGGAGTTGGCGCCGCTGGGCGAACGGCTGCAGCTGTCGGAACAGATCGCCAAGAACCCGAAGATCAAGGTCACCGCTTTCGAAGCCGCCCATCACGTCCGCTACACCGCCGATACGCTGGCGCTGGTCAAGGCGCGCAATCCCGGTGTCGATTTCGTCTGGATCATGGGTGCCGACAGTCTGCGCGATTTCCATCGGTGGCAGCGCTGGCGCGAGATCGTCATGACCTTCCCGATCGCCGTCATCGACCGCCCGGGCGCGACGCTGTCGTTCCTGTCCTCGGTCGTCGCCAAGACCTTCGACTATGCCCGCATCGACGAGGGCGATGCGCCGCGGCTTGCCCGCATGAAGGCGCCGGCCTGGACCTTCATTCACGGCCCGCGCTCGTCGCTGTCATCGAGCGCGATCCGCAAGCTGGCGAAGGGGTGAGCCCGGCCGCCCGGCCATGTCGCTTTTATCGCTTCCTTTGCCCGTTTCATGGGCAATCCTGAGCAG
>NZ_RZRP01001295.1:0-1137 GCF_003997795.1 Mesorhizobium sp. M7A.F.Ca.US.005.03.2.1
ACTATTTGACGCTGCCCAAGGCACTGGTGGAGCCGATCGCGGCGCCATCCGATAACGTGCTTTCGGCCTATTTCGAAGCCAACAAGAAGACATATGCGGCACCCGAATACCGCAAATTCTCCTATGTCCGCCTCGAGCCGGTCGACATCATGGATCCGACCGCCGTCACCGACCAACAGGTCAGCGACGACTACAACAAGAACAAGGCGCGTTACACCACGCCGGAATTGCGCACCATCGAGCAGCTCGTGTTCAAGACGCCGGATGCGGCCAAGGCCGCGCTCGATTCGCTCAAGGCAGGCGCCACTTTCGACAAGCTGGTCACGGCGGAAGGCAAGACCCCGGCCGACACGTTGCTCGGCACGCTTGCCAAGGACAAGATCGCCGACAAGGCGGTCGCCGACGCCGCCTTCGCGCTTAACGCCAATGAAGTCAGCCAGGTCGTGCAGGGCGCCTTCGGTCCGGTGCTGCTGCGTGTCACCGAGATCAAGCCCGAAGTGGTGAAGCCGCTGGCCGAGGTGTCCGACCAGATCCGCAAGGATCTGGCGCTGGGCGAGGCAAGCCGCATCCTTCTGGACGTGCGCGACAATTACGATGACACCCGCGCCGCCGGCAGTTCGCTGGCCGACGCCGCGGCCAAGCTGAAGCTGAAGGTCGTCACCATCGATGCCATCGATCGCAGTGGACTGCGGCCAGATGCAAGCATCGTCAAGGACCTGCCGCAATCGCCGGAGCTGATCAAAGCCGTCTTCGACGCCGAACCCAACACGGAAAACGATGCCTTGACCACAGCCGACAACGGCTTCGTCTTCTATGAGGTGGCGTCCATCACGCCGGCTCGCGACCGCACGCTGGATGAGGTTCGTCAGAAAGTCGTGGCCGACTGGACGGCGGCGGAAACAAGCAAGCGGCTCGCCGCCAAGGCTGACGAGCTGGAAAAGCGGCTCAAGGCCGGCGCAACGCTCGATGTCATTGCCAGCGAACTGAAGCTGGAAAAGCAGACCAAGCGCGGTGTCAAGCGCGAGGCTGACGACGTCGATTTCGGCAAGGAAGGTGCCGCAGCGATGTTCGGAGTCGGCGAAGGCGGTACCGGCCTGATCCCCTCGCCTACCGGCGACGGGCAGATACTGTACAAGG
>NZ_RZRP01001296.1:0-1135 GCF_003997795.1 Mesorhizobium sp. M7A.F.Ca.US.005.03.2.1
TTCGTCGCCAGGCCAAGCATGCAGGAGGCAATGGAGATTTACGACGCGCTGACCCTTGTCGAACAGGGGGTGGCGGCCCAGCTCAGCGATCGCCTTGGCCCCGCCGGATGGGCCGAGCTGCGCCAGCATGTCGAACGCCAGCGCCAGGCAGTCGCCGCCGGCAACGATGCGCTGGCCGACGTGCTCGGCCAGGAATTCCACACGGTGTTCGTGCGCCTTAGCCGCAACAAGGTGATGCAGGAAATCCATGCCCAGCTGGTGCGCCGCACGACGTTGCTGCGCTCGCTCATTTCAGCCGATTTCGACTATTGCAATCTGCTCGACGATCATTCGAGGGTCGTCGACCTTCTGGAAAAGGGCCGCCTGAAACAGGCCATGGACCTGATCGACACGCATCACCGCACCGTGGTGCGCGGCTACATCATGGATCGCGAGGTGTTTCCGGAGATGACGCCTGCCGAAGCGCTCGCACCCTATCTCGACGGCAAGGCCGACGGAGCGACGATATCGGCTGGATTGAGGCAGGCAAAACCATCCGGGAATGGCGACGGCGCGGCGCACGCGCACGTCCATCTCCCTAACAAAGACCGGGCATCGACAAGCCGGGCATCAACCAAAAAAACCAACAGAGGGTTACCGACATGAACGACCTGACAAGACGCGGATTCCTGAAATACAGCGGTGCGCTGGGTGCTGCGCTCGGTGCCGGAGGGCTGAGCACGGTCGCCAAGGCTCAAGAGGTGCTCAAGATCGGCGTCGTCTACGTCTCGCCGATCGCCGAAATCGGCTGGACCAAGCAGCACAGCCTTGGCGTCGAGGCGATCAAAGCCGCGTTCGGCGACAAGGCCGAACTCACCGTCATCGACAACATCTTCATGCCGCAGGATGCGGAGCGCATTTTCCGCGAGCTGGCCAGCGCCGGCAACAAACTGATCTTCGGCACCAGCTTTTCGCACGGAACGCCCATGCAGAAAGTGGCGCCGCGGTTCCCCAAGGTGGCTTTCGAACATTGCTCCGGCATCGTCCACCTTGCCAATCTGGGTACCTTTGAAGCCAAATATTACGAGGGCACTTTCGTCGCCGGCGCGGCCGGCGGCTACATGTCGAAATCGGGCAAGATTGGTTTCATCGGCGG
>NZ_RZRP01001297.1:0-1133 GCF_003997795.1 Mesorhizobium sp. M7A.F.Ca.US.005.03.2.1
GTATCAGGGCGGCACCACGGCGGTGTCCAATCTCGGTATGTTCGGCATCAAGGATTTTGCCGCGGTCATCAACCCGCCGCACGCGACCATCCTGGCGGTCGGCGCCGGCGAGGAGCGGGCAGTGGTCAAGAACGGCGAGATCAGAATAGCCACCGTGATGTCGGTGACGCTGTCGACCGACCACCGCGCCGTGGACGGTGCGCTGGGTGCCGAACTGCTGGTCGCCTTCAAGCGGCTGATCGAAAACCCGATGGGCATGCTGGTTTAGGGAAGCGAGAGGGCGGTGCGGATAGTCTTCACCAGCCTCTTCGCTTTCATCATTTCCGGATTCGCCACCGGACTGGCTCCTCGGAAACGGGCGGTCACAACCCATGGATGGCGGGTGAAGCGTGGGTTGATCGACGCACAGGTGGGCGCATGAAGACGGTTCTTTGTTACGGCGACTCGCTGACCTGGGGCTACAATGCCGAAGGTGGCCGCCATGCGCTGGAAGACCGCTGGCCAAGCGTGCTGCAGGCCGGGCTCGATGGTGGCGTCGAAGTTATCGCCGAAGGCCTCAATGGCCGTACCACCGCCTTCGACGACCACCTGGCCGGTGCTGATCGCAACGGCGCCAGGCTGCTGCCAACGGTGCTGACAACCCATGCGCCGATCGACCTGATTGTCATCATGCTCGGCGCCAACGACATGAAGCCGTGGATCCACGGCAATCCCGTCGCGGCCAAGCAGGGTATCCAGCGGCTGATCGACATCGTGCGCGGTCACGATTATCCGTTCGACTGGCCGGCGCCGCAGATCCTGATTGTTTCGCCGCCTGTCGTCAGTCGCACCGAAAATGCCGAGTTCAAGGAAATGTTTGCCGGCGGCGACGACGCCTCGAAGTTTTTGGCACCGCAATATGCCGCGCTCGCCGATGAGGCCGGCTGCGGCTTCTTCGACGCCGGCAGCGTGGCGCAAACCACACCTCTCGACGGTGTTCATCTTGACGCCGAAAATACGCGAAACATCGGCGAGGCGCTGACACCAGTCGTGCGCGTCATGCTGGAATTGTGAAGGAGAAAACCCGTGGCTGAGAACTATGACGTCATCATCATCGGCTCCGGTCCCGGCGGCTATGTCACCGCGGTGCGTTC
>NZ_RZRP01001298.1:0-1132 GCF_003997795.1 Mesorhizobium sp. M7A.F.Ca.US.005.03.2.1
GTTCGGCTGCCAGGTCCAGGTGCCGATCAGTGCGGCGTCGCAGTCGATGCGGCGCGGGCTTTTCAGGGTTGGCGCCTGGGCACCGGTCACCAGCGACAGCACCGCCGAGCGGTTGTCGGAGGCGACACCGAGCGCGGCGCGGTCTTCCTCGGCCAGGGTGAAGACGAAGCGCGCCCGGCGGCAGAGACGCTCTTCGACGGTCTTGAGCAGCCTCGCCTCGCGGCGAAACAGCAGGCGCTGGAAGAGGCTGCCGGCGGCAGCGGCATTCTCCCGCGCCGAAAGATGCTCGACATTGTGGGCAACGAAGATCGAAGGCCGCTCAGCGAACAGCTTTTCGAAGGCGCCGGCGAACTGCACGGAATTCAAGACATAGCCGTCAAACGGTCCGGCACGCTCAATGGCAGCGAGAACATCGCTGTCGGACACGGCGCGCAGCTTGACCGACGCGAAGGTGAGGCCCGAAAGCAGCGCCTTGCCGACCCAGGCCAGCTTTTGCCGCGCGGAGGCATTTTCCGTGCGCACGTCGATCGCACCCAGCACCACGGTGTTTTCGGGGTCGGCCGCGGGCTTCCCCGGCCAGGTAAAGCCGATGACGGTGACGCGCGCGCCAGCGCGCCGCAAGGCAGCGATGATCGCAGCGTTGGCGATCTCGTAGCCCGAGGCGAGAGCGCCGTCGGGCACGATCGATGTGGCGAACAGCAGATGCATCTTACCTATCCAGTGGTGTAGCCGGTAGCAAAGTGCGGTGAACCCTTGATTAAGCCTGCACATTCGACGACCGAAAGCCGCTGCCTGGCGGGCTTCTCCGTACAAGGTGATTAACGAAACCTTATCAACCGTGGTGCTACCAGAGCCCAACTCACCATGTGGCTGGACACGGATGATCCCTTTGCCATCGGACGGCTCGGTAACGGTCGCGGGACGCACGCCGCGGCTTGACGTCGAGGCCGTCGAAGCCGTCGTCACCTTGCCGACCTTCAAGCGTCCCGAGCAAGTGCTGGAAACGCTGGCGTCGCTGCGCGCGCAGCAAACCGGCAGACGCTTTGCCGTGATCGTCATGGAGAACGAAGCCGAGGCGCGGGCCGGCGCCAAGGCGGCGCTGCCGCTGTTCGAGCGGGGCGAAATGCCGGGC
>NZ_RZRP01001299.1:0-1132 GCF_003997795.1 Mesorhizobium sp. M7A.F.Ca.US.005.03.2.1
CGACCCGACCGATCAGCCGCTGCTCAACCGGCGCGGCGCGCAAATGGTCGGCAGGATGGCGACACTTGCCGAACCGATCCGTGACGGGCGCGGCCGCATCAAGCTGGGCGACACACTGTGGCGTGTCTCCGGCCCTGACCTGCCGGCCGGCACGCAAGTGCGCGTGACGGGTGCGGCCGATACGGATCTGGAACTGACCGTCGAGGCGGTCTGAACGTTCAGGCGGCGCCGATACGCAGCAGATCATGCAGGTGGATGAGGCCGACTGGTTTCCGGCCCTCCACCACCATCAGGCTGGTGATGGCTGAATTGTTGATCGTCTGCAGCGCCGTTGCCACCAGCGTGTCCGGCGTCGCGGTCTTCGGACCTCTTGTCATCACCTGATCCACCGTCATCGCCAGCAGATTGCTGCCGATGTGACGGCGGATGTCGCCATCGGTGATGATGCCGACCAGCGCACCGTCGACATCGGTGATCGCGACGCAGCCAAACCCTTTGCGCGACAGTTCCAGGATCGCGTCCTGCATGCCGGTGCCCGCAACCACCAGCGGCAGCCTGTCGCCGACATGCATGATCTCGCGGATCTGCGTCAGGTTGGCGCCGAGCTGGCCGCCCGGGTGAAAGGTGCGGAAATGGTCCGGCGTGAAGCCGCGTGCTTCGAGCAGCGCGATCGCCAGCGCGTCGCCCATCACCAGTTGCAGCAGCGTCGATGTCGTTGGCGCCAGGCCGTGCGGACAGGCCTCCGGAGCGCGCGGCAAAAGCAGCACCACGTCCGCCGCCCGCGCCAGCGCCGATGTCTCTCCGGCGGTGATGGCGATCAGCGGAATGGAAAAGCGCCTGGAATAGGCGACGATGCCCATGAGTTCCTTGCTTTCGCCCGACCACGACATGGCGATGATGGCGTCGTCCCTGGCGATCATGCCGAGATCGCCGTGGTTGGCTTCGGCGGGATGGACAAAGAAAGCCGGCGTGCCGGTCGAGGCCAGCGTCGCCGCGATCTTCGAACCGATATGGCCGCTTTTGCCGACGCCGGTGACGATGAGCCGGCCTTCAATCCCCGAGATCATCTCGACCGCCTGGGCGAAAGGCGCGGCCAGCCCATTCTCAGCGCCTCGGCGAGGGCTGCGACACC
>NZ_RZRP01000129.1:0-10601 GCF_003997795.1 Mesorhizobium sp. M7A.F.Ca.US.005.03.2.1
CCTTGCGGCCGGCATCGGCGAGGCCGGCGACAAAGATCTTGCTGCCGTCGATCTCGACCGCCTCGACGACGATCTTGGGCTCGGTCACGCCTGCAGCGGGCGGCGTCGCCGGCGCTGCAGGAGCCGGTGTCGCGTCGACCACGGCTGGCGCTGGGGCGGCTGGCGCCGGAGCGGTTGCGGGGGCTTCGGCTGTGGGAGCAGCCGGCGCGGCGGCCGGAGCAGCCGGCTTTGTCTCGGGTGCGGGAACGGTCAGCAATTCGGCCGGCTTGCCCGGCTCCTCGACCATGGCCAGCACCTGGCCGGCCGCATCCTTGGGAACCGAAACGACGGCGGTCTGCACCGAGGGCGTTACGACGTCACCGGTGGTCGCGCGCAGCGCGATCGTATAATCGCCGGGCTTCAGCGGATCATCGAGAATGATAACGAAGGCGCCATCGGGACCAGCGACCGTCGAGCCAAGCACCGTCGAGCCATTGAGGATTTCGACCTTGGCGTTGGGCGCCGCATTGCCGGCGACGACAATCGAGCCATTGCTTTCGACGCGCACGACATCGAAGGACGGTGCGACCGGACCGGTCGCAGCAGGCGCCGCCGCGTCCGCGGCCGGTGCGGCGGGTGCCGTTGCCTGGGGCACTGCGGCGGGAGCCGCCGGGACTTCAGCGGCGGGCAGCCGCGCTTCGGTGCCGGGATCGGCCGATTTTGCCGCTGCGGGCGGCGTCTGCGCCGCCACTTGCGCCGGCGGCGTGGGATTGAGATACGGGTCGAGTGCGCCCGCTACATAGGCGGTTCCCGCGGCCGCAACGGTCCCACCCGCCGCGAACAGGAACGCCTTCAGTGGATTAATTGCCATATTTCCCTACCCCTTAGCCACCTAACGCCGGTCTAGCCTGTTTTAGCAATACCGACAAGAAAAAGCCCAGGCCGTTAACCCTTGGGGCTTGACCGCGCTTTCAGACCCAATCACCAATCATCGACATGAACACGATTCGATCCGTCTGCGTCTATTGCGGCTCGTCTCCGGGCCGCGATGAAATCTATATCAAGGCCGGACACCTGCTCGGGCGCTCAATTGCCAAAGCGGGATTGCGGCTGGTCTATGGCGGCGGCACCAAAGGCATCATGGGCGCTGTCGCCGAAGGCGCGCTCAAGGCCGGCGGCAAGGTGACGGGCATCATTCCGCGCTTCCTGATCAACAAGGAGGCGAGCGAAACAGCGCTTGACCGGCTCGATGAACTCTTGATCACCGACAACATGCACGAGCGCAAGCACAAGATGTTCGAGAAATCCGACGCCTTTGTGGCACTGCCGGGCGGCATCGGCACGGTCGAGGAGATCGTCGAGATCATGACCTGGGGACAACTTGGCCATCATCGCAAGCCGATCGTCTTCGCCAATGTCAAAGGATTTTGGGATCCGATGCTGGCGCTGCTCGATCACATGGCCGCCGAAGGCTTCATCCACACCGCGCAGCGGGTCAAGCCGCTGGTCGTCGACGACCCCGAAGCGATCGTCGCCGCCATCATGGTAGCCGGATCGTCCGTCGACGCCCCGACCGAGGGCGTGCAGTCGGTGATCGATAAGATGTAGGGGAATAAGGCAGTAGGGCAGTAGGGCAATATGTGACAACAAGTGAATTGCCTGGAGGTCTCTGCCCTACTGCCCTACTGCCCTACTGCCCTACTGCCCTACTGCCCTACTGCCCTACTGCCCTACTCCCCTCTTCCGCCGCAGCCTGCCGCAAATCGGCAATCACCGCGCGCCGGTCATGACGCCGCCAGGCGAGATGGAGTGAAACCGTGCGGTCGAACCACGGCAGGTCGCGAAACACGATCCGCGGCGGCGCGGCGGCACGCAGGCTGGCTTGCACCGTCGCCAAGCCGAGACCCGCGCTGACAAGGCCGAGCGAGGTCAGCGGGTCCGCCGTCTCATAGGCGATGTCGGGCAAAAAGCCGGCTTTGGCGCAGGCGGCAAGGAACTGGCCGCGATTGGTGTCGTCCGGCTGGCGCACGACGGTGATCCAGGTGCGACCGTCAAGATGGTGAGGCCCGATCTCTGGCACTTCAACGAGTGGGTCATCTTCGGGGATCGCCAGCACCAGCGGCTCATGCCGCAGCGCCATGGCGGCGACATCCGGATCATCATCGGGTGGCGACGAGTAGACAAAGCCCAGATCCAGCGACCGCTGCCGTAGCCCTTCCAACTGCGCCGCCGAACGCAGGCTTCTCAGCTGCAGGTGGAAATCCGGCCGGTCGCGACGGAACTGGCGCAGCATCCCGGCGACAAGCCCGGCATGAACGGCCCCTTCGACATAGCCGATGGCGAGCCGGCCGACGGCGCCGCTGGCCAGGTTGCGGCCGAACTCCTCCACACGTCGCGCATTGGACAGCAGCGCGCGGGCCTCGGTGAGGAAGGCGCGGCCCTCGGCGTTGAGATGGACCCGCTGCTTCGACCTCTCAAAGAGGGAAACACCCAACTGCTCCTCGAGCTGGATGATCTGCCGGCTGAGTGGCGATTGGGAAATATGCAGCATTTCGGCTGCGCGCCCGACATTTCCGGTTTCGGCGACCGTGACGAAATAGCGGAGCTGGCGCAGGTCGAACATTTCTCCTCCAAGGCTCAAGTCCCTCTGGGTCTCAACTTTAGCCTAATCAGTCTTAGACTGTCTGACCAGCCAAAAGCGATAATCGGCCATCCAACCAAAGGAGACTGCCATGCAGTTCTTTGCCCTTCTCGCTCGCAACACCGAAAAATTTACCGATGCCGATTTCGCTCCGCTTCTGCCCGGCGAAGCCGAACAGCGGCGCACGCTCTACGCCGAAGGGGCGGTACGTCAGGTGTGGAACCGAGGCGATATCCCGGGCAGCGGCATGATGCTCGAGGCTGCTGATGATGCTGAGGTTCGCGGCCACCTCGCCACCTTGCCGTTGGTCAAGGCCGGCATGATGGACATTGCCGCAATCGTGCCCCTCAAGCCCTACCCCGGCTTCGGCCCGAAGCACTGACAGGGCACATCCGGGGGTGACGAAGGCGTCACCCCCGGATTGACACGGGGGATCGACAGACTGTGATCGGCTGTCAAGAAACCGTCACACGAAACCGGCTTCGCGCGTGCTAGGAATCAGTATCAGGCAGCCGCCGTGCGGCGCCATCTTCGGAACATGTATCTGGCACCGCCCATGGACATCTCTCTCGCCCCGGAAGGCACCGACCTGTCGCCCTACCTGCCCGACGAGCACGGATTGTTCTTCATCTATCACTTCACCGCTGAGGGCGTGCGAACCAGGGACGCCGCCGCCGCGCACTGGACATGGCGCAGCTACCAGCTTTCCGACATGCGGGCCCGCCACGAAATCGGCGCCGATCGGGCTTTGCCGGCACCCGTGCGTGAAGCTTTCCTATCCGCCAGCCATGGCTGCCACATCGACCTTGAGGACGACTGGCTCTATGGCGATCTGCCGGACCTGCGCCATGACTATTCGGCGGAAGCGGGCGGGCTTGGCCATTTCCGCTTCGCGCTCAATGACACGATGCTGGTCGGCGCCCGCAAGCAACCGCTGCAATCGGTCGACAACATCCGCAAGGCGATCGAGAATGGATCGCGCAAGTTCCGCTCGCCAGCCGAGTTGATCGAGGCTGTCGTCGGCCAGTCGTTCGATGGCATGGTGGCGGAACTTGCGGCACTCGGCGACAGTCTCGACGGCATCGAAGACCGTATCGTCTGCGACGCATGGCACAATGAACGGCAATCCCTGGTCGACGCGCGCCGGCATCTGGTGGTGATCCACAGGCAGATGGCGACGCTGACCAATCTGTTCCGTCACCTTGATCATTCGCACCGCAACGACCTGCCAGACAGCATCAACGACATGGCCGCGCGCCTTTCACACCGGGCGCAGACGCTGCACTATGACGGCGAGCAGTTGCAGGCGCGCGCCCGGCTATTGCAGGACGAGCTTATGGCAAAGCTGACGACGCAGTCGAACCGGCTGCTGTACGTCCTGTCGGTGATGACGGCGGTGCTGTTGCCGATGACCATCATCTCAGGCCTGTTCGGCATGAACGTTGGGGGCCTGCCGCTGGTCGACACGCCAATGGGCTTTTGGGTGGTGACGGCTGTGTCCATGGTGATCGCGGGTGCGACCTATCTCTTTGTCAGGCGGCTCGGACAGATGTAGCACCCGCCGGCAGCTTTCACGCAGTGGCGCGAAGATCCTCGATGATGGTGCCGGCGGCGGCCACTTCCGCTTCGTGATCGGGCTCGCGCCAGGTCTCGGCAAGCCCAGCCGCATGCCATTCGCGCATCGCCGGCAGAGCAAGCAACTGCGCCGGATACGCTGCAGCCGCACCCTCGAAGGAGAGCCCATAAGACTGTGCGCGGAACGCCACCGGGGCAAAGAAAGCATCTACTGCGGTGAAATGAGCGCCCGCCAGAAATGGCCCGCCGAAACGAGCAAGACCATCATTCCAGAGGTCGCCGAGGCGAAAGAGGTCCTGCTTCAGCGCATCGGACATCGGAAACGGCTCTACCCGCACGCCGCAACTCATCGGACAGGCGCTGCGCAATGCGGTGAAGCTCGAATGCATCTCGGCGGCGGCCGAGCGCGCCCAGGCGCGCGCCTTGGCTTCGACGGGCCACACGCCATGGTGGCGTTCTGCCAGATATTCGACGATGGCCAGCGAATCCCAGACCGCCCAGCCGTCGTCGACCAGGCACGGCACGCGGCCGCTCGGTGAGAAGGAACGGTACAGATCCCAGCTCGATCCGGTCGGGAATGGCGTCAGCCGCTCCTCGAATGGGATATACAGCGCGCGCATCAGCACCCAGGGCCGCAGCGACCATGAGGAATAATTTTTGTTGGCGATATGCAGCAGGTACATCGAACCCCCTTACCGTACGGGCTGCGGCGCGGCGCGTCGCGCTGTCGTCAACATCGACCAGGAATAGACTGCCAAAGCCGCCCAGATCAGCGCAAAGGCGATGGCCTGGATGGTGCCGAAAGGCTCGTCGAAGATCAGAACGGCGATCAGGAACACCATGGTCGGCGCGATATATTGCATGATGCCGATGGTTGACAGCCGCAGCAGCTTGGCGCCGAAGGCGAACAGCAACAACGGCACCGATGTGACTGGACCGCAGCCGATCAGCAACGCCGTATCCGTGCCACTGTTGGATACGATGTGGTCCTGTCCGGTCGCGATGAGATAGACGATGTAGCCAAGTGCCGGCACCGACAGCAGAAGGACTTCGAGCAAAAATCCCTGGCTCGGGCCGATCGGCAGCGTCTTGCGGAAGAAGCCGTAGGCGGCGAAGGAAAACGCCAGTGCCAGCGACACCCAGGGCAGCTTGCCGCCTTCGATGGTCAGCACGGCGACGGCGACGGCCGCCAGCACCACCGCCGCGATCTGCAGCCGGTCGAGCCGCTCGCCGAGCAGCAGCGCGCCGACAACGACGCTGACCAGGGGATTGATGTAGTAGCCGAGCGCGGTTTCGACGGTGCGGTCGACCGCGATCGCCCAGACATAGATGCCCCAGTTGACCGAGATCAGCGCCGCCGTCAGCGCGGCCATGGCGATGGTGCGTGGCGAACGCAGCGCCGCCTTGAAATCCGCCGTGCGGCCGGCCCAGATCAGAACGGCGGCGGCGATCGGCACCGACCAGACGATGCGATGGGCAATGACTTCCGCGAGCGGCAGATGAGCGACCGCCTTCATGTAGAAGGGCAGCAATCCCCATAGCAGATAGGCGCCGAGCGCCAGCAGAAAGCCGCGCCGGGCCTTGGACTCTGCATCCAGGGTAATTGCTTCAGTGGCCATGGGCCAACGCTATGGCCCAGTCACCTTGGCAAGACCATCGCAAAGTTCTGATGGATCAATGGACTTTCGCTGATGGTTCAACCCTATTCGGCGGCCACCAGTCCGGCCATCTCGCGGTTCTTCATCAGCTTGTAGACGATGGAATCCATCAGCGCCTGGAACGAGGCGTCTATGATGTTCTCGGAAACTCCCACCGTCCACCAGCGTGCGCCGGTGCCGTCATGCGATTCGATCAGAACGCGGGTGATCGCCTCGGTACCGCCATTGAGGATACGCACCTTGAAGTCGGCCAGCTCCATGTCGGCGATCTCGCCCTGGAATTTGCCGAGGTCCTTGCGCAGCGCGATGTCGAGCGCGTTGACCGGGCCATGCCCTTCGGCCACCGACATCTTCTCCTCGCCATCGACCACCACCTTGACGATCGCTTCGGAGACCGTCTTCAACTGGCCGTTGGCGTCGAAGCGGCGCTCGACCATGCAGCGGAACGAGGTGACGTTGAAGAATTCCGGCAGGCCGTGCAGCATCTTGCGGGCGAGGAGTTCGAAGCTGGCATCGGCGCCTTCATAGGCATAGCCCTCGGCCTCGCGCTCCTTGACCACGGATATCAGCGCGTCGAGCCGGTGATCGTCCTTCGGCACCTCGATGCCGCGTCGCCTCAGCTCGGCGAGGAAATTGGCCTTGCCGCCCTGGTCCGAGACCATGACACGGCGGCGGTTGCCGACGGTTTCGGGGGGGACGTGCTCATAGGTCGCCGGCTCCTTGGCCAGTGCGGATGCGTGGATACCCGCCTTGGTGGCGAAGGCGGAAGCGCCGACATAGGGCGCTTGCGCCTCTGGCGCTCGGTTCAGGAGTTCGTCAAATGCGCGCGACAACCTGGAAATGCCTGTCAGCGCCTCAGCCGAAATGCCAGTTTCGAAACGATCGGCGAAGGCCGGCTTTAGCGCCAGCGTCGGCACGATCGAGATCAAATTGGCGTTGCCGCAGCGCTCCCCGATGCCGTTGAGCGTGCCCTGGATCTGGCGCACGCCAGCCTCGACAGCGGCGAGGGAATTCGCCACGGCCTGGCCGGTGTCGTCATGGGCATGGATACCGAGATGATCGCCTGAAATACCCGACGAAATAACCTTCTCGACGATGGCGCGGACTTCCGATGGCTGCGTGCCGCCATTGGTGTCGCACAGCACCACCCAGCGCGCCCCGGCATCATAGGCGGTCCTGGCGCAGGCCAGCGCGTAGTCGGGATTGGCCTTGATGCCATCGAAGAAATGCTCGCAGTCGACCAATGCCTCCTTGCCGGCGGCGATCGCCGCCTCGACGGAGGCCTTGATGGCGTCGAGGTTCTCCTCATTGGTGCAGCCGAGCGCGACACGGACGTGGTAGTCCCAGCTCTTGGCGACGAAGCAGATGGCATCCGATTTCGATTGCACAAGAGACGCTAGGCCGGGATCGTTGGACGCCGACACCCCTGCCCGCTTGGTCATGCCGAAGGCGACGAATTTGGCGCGCTCCGTGCGCTTCTCCTGGAAGAAGGCGGTGTCGGTCGGGTTGGCGCCGGGATAGCCGCCTTCGACATAGTCGAGGCCAAAAGCGTCAAGCAGTTTTGCGATGGCGATCTTGTCCTCGACGGAAAAGTCGATGCCCGGCGTCTGCTGGCCATCGCGCAACGTGGTGTCGAAGAGATAGAGGCGCTCGCGGGTCATGGTCATTTGCCTGCAAACTTGTCCGTCGCGCGGATCAGCCGGTCGAGGATACCCGGCTCCGAATAAGCATGGCCGGCGCCCTCGATCAGATGGAAATCCGCCTTTGGCCAGGCCTTGTGCAGCGCCCAGGCATAGCGCGCCGGGCATGGCATGTCGTAGCGGCCATGGACGATGGTGCCGGGGATGTCGCTCAGCCTGTGCGCGTCGCGCAGCAATTGTCCCTCTTCCAGCCAGCCGGCATGGACGAAATAGTGGTTCTCGATGCGGGCGAACGCGACGGCATAGTCGTCCTGCCCAAACGGACCGCTTGTCTCAAGCTCCGGCAACAGCGTGATCGTTTCGCCTTCCCACAGGCTCCAGGCGCGGGCCGCCTCGATCTGCGCCTTTCGATCCGTGCCGACCAGCCGCTTGCGATAGGCGGCCATCATGTCGCTGCGCTCGGCCTCCGGGATCGGCGCCAGGAAGCGCTCCCATTTGTCCGGGAACATTTCCGAGACGCCGAACTGATAGTACCATTCCAGTTCCGCACGCGTCAGCGTGTAGATGCCGCGCACCACCAGTTCGCTGACGCGTTCTGGATGGGTCTCGGCGTAGGCGAGCGCAAGCGTCGACCCCCAGGAGCCGCCGAACACCAGCCATTTGTCGAAGCCGGCCATTTCGCGCAGCCGTTCGATGTCGGCGACCAGGTGCCATGTCGTATTGGCTTCGAGCGAGGCGTTGGGCGTCGATTTTCCGCAGCCACGCTGGTCGAACAGGATGACATCGTAGAGCTTCGGGTCGAACAGCCGCCGGTGTTTTGGCGAAATGGTGCCGCCCGGCCCGCCATGCAGGAACACCGCCGGCTTGGCGCCTTTGGTGCCGGAACGCTCCCAGTAGACCTGGTGGCCGTCGCCGACATCGAGCATGCCGGAATCGAACGCCTCGATCTCGGGATAAAGCGTACGCAATTGACTGCTCATAGTTGT
This sequence comes from Mesorhizobium sp. M7A.F.Ca.US.005.03.2.1, assembly GCF_003997795.1. NCBI lineage: Bacteria > Pseudomonadati > Pseudomonadota > Alphaproteobacteria > Hyphomicrobiales > Phyllobacteriaceae > Mesorhizobium > Mesorhizobium sp. M7A.F.Ca.US.005.03.2.1. The sequence continues at coordinate 8,480 of NZ_RZRP01000129.1, forward strand.
AAACCTTTGGTCGGCCAGTCCGGCGTTTCATGGTCTGGGTGCTGGAAGGAGATGATGGATTCCTGCCTGTTGTAATAATCAGGATCCTGGTGGACGGGCTGATCGAAGATCGTCTCCACCCAGGGCAACCGCGCGGCATAGTTGACCTGGATCTGCGGTGCCAGGTCCGAACGGTCGTCGAAGGCACCGATCGCGATTTCCAGCCCGCCGGGCTGCCGATATGTCAGCGGCGTGCCGCAGCGGGCGCAGAAACCACGATCGATGTTGACCGACGACTGGAAGTAACTCGGCTCTTCATGGGTCCATTCGACGCCATCTCTGGGCACCGTGACCAGCGCGCCGAAGAACGAGCCGAACTGCTTCTGGCACATGCGGCAATGGCAGATGGACGGACGGCCGAGCGCTCCATGAACGCGGAAGCGCACGGCGCCACACTGGCAGCCGCCGGTTCTTACCTGATCGGTCATGATCTTTCCTTTGGCGGCCATTGTTCGGTGTCGTGGTCGGGGTGCTGGTAGGAAACGAGATCGGCCAGATAGGAGGCCGACGACATGTCGGCCATGGTGTCCTCGCCCGGCAGTTGCGGGATCGAGTCGACATAGGGCAGCTTTGCCTCGATCCCCCATTGAATCAGCGGCACGATCTCCGCTGGATTGTCGAACGCACCGATGGCGAGGCCAACCCCGTCCGGCGCGGTGAAGGTCAGCGGCGTGCCGCAATCGGCGCAAAAACCGCGATCGACATGGTTGGACGAACGGAAGTATTTCGGCTCGCCGCGCGTCCAGTCGAGCCTGGCGCCACGCACCGAAACCAGCGGCGCGTAGAACGCGCCGAACGCCTTCTGGCACATGCGGCAATGGCAGACCGAAGCGTCGCCCAAAGCGCCTTCAACGCGAAAGCGCACCGCGCCGCACTGGCAGCCGCCGGTGTAGATCGGTCGGTTGTCGAGGCTCATCGCTGATCACTCCGGCGCATGGCAGACGGCCTCGACGTTGTTGCCGTCGGGATCGAGGACGAAGGCGCCATAGTAGTCCGGGTGATAGTGCGGGCGCAGGCCCGGCCCGCCATTGTCCTTGCCGCCGGCGGCAAGCGCCGCAGCATAGAAGGCTTCGACCTCGGCGCGGCTGCGCGCGGTGAAGGCGACGTGCTGATGGGCCTTCTGACCATCCTTGCCTTCCTGCAGCCAGAATACCGGCCGATCGCGACCGTAGCCACCGACCTTTTTACCGCCGGTGTACTCCAGCGGCACCATATACAACAGCGCGGCACCAAGCGGCGCCATCGCCTTGTCATAGAAAGCCTTCGAAGCGTCGAAATCGGCAACGTTGATGCCGAGATGATCGATCATCTTTTTACCTCCCAGGTGGTGATGCGTTCGCCTGTGACCGGATCCTTGCCGTCCTTCAACTGTATCCCTTGGGCCAGCAGGTCGTCGCGGATGCGGTCGGCTTCGGCCCAGTTCTTGGCGGCGATGAACGCGAGACGCTTGGCGATGGCCTTGGCGACGTGGCCTTCATCAACCTTCGCCGACGCGACGTCGAAGCCGAGGAACAGCAGCGACGCCTTCAGCGATGCAGCGGCATCGTTGCCGTCCACTGCCTCGCCGGCCAACTGGGTCAGGATCTGGAAGGTGGCATAGGTGGCGAGATCGTCCGACAAGGCGTCGATGATCTCCACGGGCACCTGTCCCGCCGCCGTCGGCGCGAGGTCGGCCCCCCGCTTCCATTTTCGCAGGGTGTTCTCGGCCTCTTCCAGCTTGCGCACGGAAAAGTCGATCGGCTCGCGATAATGCGTCATCAGCATCGCCAGCCGCAGCACCTCGCCCGGCCATTTGCGGCCGCCGAAGGTCTCGGTCTCCAGGAGTTCGTTGATCGAGTAGAAGTTGCCGAGGCTCTTCGACATTTTCTGCCCTTCGACCTGCAGGAAGCCGTTGTGCATCCAGATGTTGGCCATCATTTCGGTGCCATGGGCGCAACGCGACTGGGCGATCTCGTTTTCATGGTGCGGGAAGATCAGGTCGAGGCCGCCGCCATGGATGTCGAAGACCTCGCCGAGATAGGCGGCCTCGACCTGATCTTCCCGCACCATGAAAACGAGATCGCCCAGTCGCGTTGCGCCCATG
>NZ_RZRP01000012.1:0-24196 GCF_003997795.1 Mesorhizobium sp. M7A.F.Ca.US.005.03.2.1
GCCTGCGCCTTATTGGGCGTATCGCGGCGCGTGACGAATTTCGGCGTATGGCAGGCAATGCAGCCGATCTCGTAGAATGTCTTTTTGCCCGCGAGCACGTCCGGCCGGTCGAGGTCCCGGCGCGACGGCACGGCCAGGTTCTGCGAATAGAAGGTGACGAGATCCATCACCGGCGGCGGCGCCTCGACCGGGCCAAGACGCTGCTGCACGCCGTTCGGCATGGCGAGGCATTTTGCCTCCGCAGCAGTGCAATCGCCCCAATGCCTCGGCTCTTCGAGCGTCGAGATGCCGATGTCGCCGGCAAAGGCATCCGCCGCCTGCTGGCGGATCGACGCGGTCTGCGCCTTCCAGCCGAAGCGGCCGAGCGTCAGTTCCCCGTTCAGGCTATCGCGCACGATGTTCGGCCTGCCGGAAATGCCGTCGCCGTCCCTGTCGTCCGGATCGGCTTGGGCGAGAATATCAGACGGCGCGATCTGTTCGATCAGGCCCAGGCCGATCATCGGCGGTGTGAGCCGCGGCGACAGCGTGGTGCGCGGGTCAAGCGGCCCGTAGCCAAGGCCGTCAACCGAATAGCTCGGTTTGCGCAAGGAGATCACAGAGCCGTCCGTCAGCTCCACCTTACGTTCCTGGTAATCGATATGCATCCTGCCTTCACCAGGCAGGCCGGGTACGGCGAGCTCCTGCAATTGCCTGCCGTAGACCGGGTCGGGGAAGTTGAGCACCTCATGGTCGGCAAGCGCCGCCTTCTCTTCCACGCTGCTGGCGTCGCGGGCCAGCCGCAGGAACATCGACGTGGTGCCGGGGTCGCCTTGCGGCGGGCGGCCGCGGCCATCCTTCAGATGACAGTTCTGGCAGGCACGTTCGTTGAACAGCGGGCCGAGCCCGTCCGACGCTTGCGTCGAGGATGGCGACGAGACCCAGTTCTTGCGGGAAAGGGCATTGCCGAGCTTGAAGTCGCCCTCTTCCTCGAAGGTGATGTTGGCCGAGGATTGCGAGAAGGAATCGCGGCTGACGTCCTTTCGGGACGTGCCGGCGCCACCTTGCATCAATTCGAACGGCTCTGGCCTGGAAAAATCCGTGGTCGGCCTGGTGACGGCAATGACGCGCGCCTGATCCTTCGCATTGAGGTCGGTGCGCGTGGTGGCGAAGCCGGCCGGCTGAAGATCACCCGCCATCGCCGAAGAGGTAAGCGCCAACACGAGCATGACACAGCGCCGACGCGCCAATCCGGCTGGCGTCTTCTCAGGGGGCGGCGAGCCATTGGCCCGCCGCGAGCGGCGCACGAATTCTAGCAGGCGCCGCATTCCCGCATGCCCTTACTCCGCCTCGTCTGCCGATGCGGCGTTGAGCTGGCCGTATTTCTCCTCGCCAATCGAGGCAAGCAGGTCGAGCTGCGTCTCAAGAAAGTCGATGTGACCCTCCTCGTCGGCCAGCAATTCCTCGAACAGCTTCATCGTCACGTAGTCGCCGGCGTCGTTGCAGATTTCGCGCGAACGCTTGTAGGCGGTACGTGCGTCATATTCTCCGGCAAGGTCGGATTCGAGCACTTCCTTGACGTTCTGCCCGATGCGCAGCGGCGCCACGGACTGCAGGTTCGGATGGCCTTCGAGGAAGATGATGCGGGCGACGAGCTTGTCGGCATGGTGCATCTCCTCGATCGATTCCGCCCGCTCCTTCTTTGCCAGCTTGGCGTATCCCCAGTCCTCAAGCAGACGGAAATGCACCCAGTACTGATTGACGGCGCCAAGCTCCAGAAAAAGGGCCTCGTTAAGCCGCTCGATGATCTGCGGATCGCCTTTCATGAATTCTGCTCCCGTATTGGATGCGCAGGCCTCTGACGCGATCCAGGTGTGAAACGACATCCACGCCGCTCGCCTCCGAGCGAGCGTGGTAGTTTTCGGTGACCCGAATGATCGTTTCCACCACATTTGGGAAGCAGCCGCAACAGCGACCGCGCTTTTGCATTGCATGATAGATTTTCGCCGGCACGATCAACTGCCAGGGATCCTGGTCCAGCAGCCCGACGATCGTCTGCTCGATCTCCTTCTCGGTGATGATGTTGCAATGACAAATCAGCATTGGCTTGCTCGGCTGGCTGACGGCGTCTCCCGCGCCGTGTGGCTTGATCTTCTGGCGGAGGCCGTTGCAAAGCCGGTTGTCCGGCTCCGGGCCAGTCTCCGTCGTTTACCCCTTACTTGAACACCTTGTCCGGCGCGTCGAGGCTGTCGGACCCTTCGAAGGCGATGGTGCTGAGCTTCAGGGAGCCGACGGCGCGCTCAATCGACTTGGTCTGATCGATCAGCGCATCGATCGCCGCCTGGACGGTGGCATTGCCCTCAATGTTGCCCTCGGCGATCTGCTGGTCATAGGCCTCGCCGGCCAGTGCACGCGCCTTGATCGCCTCCATCTTGGCGACCGAAACATCGAGCTTGTCAGACAGTTCCTTGTCGATCGCCGGGTCGGCCGCCTTCACCATATCGGCCACCGAAGGACCCGAAACGATGGTGCCGTCGAGACGCGTGTAGCTCGCATGATAGGCCGCGCGAATGCCGATGGCGTCGTAGAGATGCGAATTGTAGGTGTTGTCGGAGAAGCAATCGTGCTCCTCTTCCGGATCATGCAGCAGTAGGCCGAGCTTCATGCGCTCGCCGGCCAGTTCGCCGTAGGACAGCGAGCCCATGCCGGTGAAGATCGTCGAGATCGCCGTGCTCGGCTCGCCATCGACAAGAGCCTTGCGGGCGGCGCCGTCTTCCTTCCAGTTGCCGACCATCTCCTGAAGATCCGAAACCAGAAGGTCGCTGGCCGATTTCAGATACTCGGCGCGGCGGTCGCAATTACCGCCGGTGCAGTTCTTGAGGTCGTAGTCGGTGTAGGGGCGCTCGCCGGCACCCGGGCCGGTGCCATGCAGGTCCTGGCCCCAGAGCAGGAATTCGATGGCGTGATAGCCGGTGGCGACATTGGCCTCGATGCCGCCGGCCCCCTGCAGCGTGCCGGAGAGGAATTCCGGCGAAAGCTTCGATGCATCGACCTTCTTGCCGTTGATCTCGATCTCCTTGTTGGCGATCACATTGGCCGTGTAGAGCGCGTTCGCGTCCGATTCGGTGCCGTAGCTCTTGGCGACATAGTCGATCAAGCCTTCATCCAGCGGCCAGGAATTCACCTTGCCTTCCCAGTCGTCGACGATCTTGTTGCCGAAGCGGTAGACTTCGGTCTGCTGGTAGGGAACGCGCGATGCCTTCCAGGCGTCACGGGCAGCGTTGAGGGTTTCCACCGATGGCGTGGCGAGCAGCGCGTCGACCGCCTTGTCGAGCGCTTGCGCGGTGGTCAGCGAATCCTCGTATTTGGCGAGCGCGATGTCGGAATAGGTCTTGATGACCGCCTTTACATCTGTTTCCGCCTTTGCCGGCAACACGAATACCGCCGCCGTCAGCAGGGCAGTGGCGCCGATCGCCGCAAGCCTGCTGCCATATCGTGCTGTCATGATCACTCTCCAGTTTCTCGGAAATTCTGTAAACGGCGCGCGCAGCAACCGGCGCCAGGCCATCTGCGGGCCATTGGGCGCAAGAGATGCCGCGCCATCGCGCGGTTCGCGGAAGAAAGACACCAAAATGCCTCCAATCGAAAGGGTTCAAGGCCCAAACATTAAAGGGATGCGCTAACGCGCGAGCTTCCATAAAGCTGCGACACCGTCGGATGTCAATGACAATCCGCAAGAAAAGTCAATCGAAACAACAGTTTAGAATTATTCTAAACTGCGACTGTCAACTTTATGCATTTTCCTGCACCGGTCTTGCCGCTGAACTGTGCGATTGACAGCCGCCATCCCGGATGCGACCCGCAAAAGCTCGCTTGCAGCGGTGCCAGACAATTGCCATCTGGCGGAACATCCTAGGGTAGAATCGGGATTGAGTGCGATGAAGAACGGTGTGGTCATTGTCGGCGCGGGTCATGCGGGCGTGCAAGCGGCCGCAAGTCTGCGCGAGGACGGCTATGACGGGCCGGTGATCCTCGTCGGAGATGAGGACGAACTGCCCTACCACAAGCCGCCGCTGTCGAAGACCTTCATCAAGGATGCCGAGGCCAAGCCACAACCCTTGCGCGGCGAGGCCTTTTACACCGGCAGCGCCATCGACTACCGGCCTGGCGTCAGGATCGATCGCCTCGATGCCGGACGCCGCAGTTTGGATATTGCCGGCGGTGGTGCGCTTGCCTTCGACCACCTGATCCTGGCGACAGGCTCGCGCCCGCGCACGCTGCCGCTGCCCGGTGCCGATCTGTCCGGGGTGCTGTCGCTGCGCTCGCTGGCCGATGCGCGGCTGATCCGCGACCTCAGCGCGCAAACCGACGAAGTCGTCATCCTCGGCGGCGGTTTCATCGGGCTGGAGATCGCAGCCACGTTGAGGGCCGCCGGCCGCACGGTGACAGTGGTCGAGGCGGTGGACCGGCTGCTCGGCCGCGCCGTGGCGCCGGTGGTGGCGAGCCACGTCCGGCAACGGCTGGAAGCGACGGGCGTGCGCATCCTCACCGGCACCTCGATCGCCAGGCTCGAAGGCGAAAACGGTCATGTCGTGGCCGCGATCACCTCGTCAGGCGAAAGGCTGCCGGCGCGCATGGTCATTGTCGGCATTGGTGCCGTGCCGAATGTCGAACTGGCGCAGGAAGCTGGCCTCGGCATCGCCAACGGCATCCGCGTCGATCACCAGATGCGGACTTCGGTGCCGGAGATTCTCGCTATTGGCGATGCTGCCTCTTACCGTCACTGGTTCACCGGCGGCGACGTGCGGCTGGAATCGGTGCAGAATGCCACCGACCAGGCGCGGCTTGCCGCGCGCACGATATCAGGCCATGCCGACGCCTATTCTGCGGTGCCATGGTTCTGGTCCGACATCGGCGACATGAAGCTGCAGATGGTCGGCCTGACCGCCGGCGGCGACAGCCATGTCGTGCTGGGCGACCTGCCCGACAACAAATTCTCGATCTACCACTACGCCGGCGAGCGGCTGCTCGGCATCGAATCGGTCAACCGTCCGGGCGACCATATGCTTGGCCGCAAGATGTTGGGCGCCGGCTTCTCGCCGACGCCGCAGACGGTGGCCGCTGGCCCCGAGGGGCTGAAAGCGGCACTGGCCGCTTTCCTCGAGAATGAGCCCGCCAGAGCGGCGGGATAATTCCGTCCCTCAGGCGCGGCACCTTACTGATCAGGCGGCGCAGACTTCGCGGATCGAGCTTTCCAGAATGTCGAGTGCTTCGTTCATGACTTCGTCCTGGATAGTGATCGGCGCCAGGAAGCGGATGACGTTGCCGTAGACGCCGCAGGTCAACAGGATCAGGCCCTTGTCGAGCGCCTTCAACCGGATCGCATTGGCGATCTCGGCCGAGGGCAGGCCCTTCTTGACGTCGTTGAACTCGACCGCATTCATGAAGCCGAGACCTCTGATGTCGACGATCTCGGGCACGTCGTCGCGGATCGACTGCAGCCGCTGTTTCAGTCTTGCGCCCAGCGTATTAGCGCGGTCGCACAGCTTTTCATCCTCGATCACGTCGAGCACGGCGTGCGCCGCGGCAACGCCGATCGGGCTGCCGCCATAGGTGCCGCCGAGCCCGCCGGGGCCGGGCGCATCCATGATTTCGGCGCGGCCGGTGACCGCCGCCAGAGGAAAGCCGCCGGCCAGGCTCTTGGCCATGGTGGTGATGTCGGCGGCCACCTCATGGTGGTCCATCGCAAACATCTTGCCGGTGCGGGCAAAGCCGGTCTGCACTTCGTCGGCGATCAGCAGCATGCCGTGCTGGTCGCAAAGCTTGCGCAGCGCAACCAGGAAATCACGCGGCGCGTCGTAGAAGCCGCCCTCGCCCTGAACCGGCTCGATGATAATGGCGGCGACGCGGGCCGGATCCACATCGGCCTTGAACAACCGGTCGAGCGCCGCCAGCGAGTCGGCGACCGAGACACCGTGCAGCGGCACAGGGAACGGCGCATGGTAGACATCGCCCGGCATGGCGCCGAAGCCGACCTTGTAAGGCACGACCTTGCCGGTCAGCGCCATGCCCATGAAGGTGCGGCCATGGAAGCCGCCGGCGAAGGCAATGACCGCCTGACGGCCGGTGGCATTGCGGGCGATCTTGATGGCGTTCTCGACAGCCTCGGCCCCGGTGGTGACGAAGATCGTCTTCTTCTCGAACTTGCCGGGCAGCATGCCGTTCAGCCGTTCGGCCAGGCGCACATAGCTCTCATAGGGCACCACCTGGTGGCAGGTGTGGGTGAAGCGGTCGAGCTGTGCCTTGACCGCCTCGATCACCCTGGGATGGCGATGCCCGGTGTTGACGACGGCGATGCCCGACGAGAAATCGATATAGCGACGCCCCTCGACATCCCAGATTTCCGAATTTTCAGCCCGGTCGGCATAAATCTGCGTGGTCATGCCGACGCCGCGGGAAATCGATTGGTTCTTGCGTTCGGAAATGGCTGAATTCTTCATCGTATCCCTCACCGGGCCGGCGCCCGTCCTGTTTGATGCCGTTGAGATGTCTTCTGACCTTATTTCACGTTTTCCTCAAGTCGGCACCACCGGCAGGCGATTGGGCCTGCGGTGGGCAGATCCCGGCGCTTAGCCAGTCGGGCGATACACGTACGAGACCGGTTTCCTTTTCCCGGGGATCGACTATCCTCTGGATGGCCGCGAGGCACCGCGATCAGCGAGCGGCCCGCGGCCGGGGGAGCCCATGAGCAGGAACGTGACTTCGCCCGTCTCGCAGCCATCGGTCAGAGCTCCCGGTCTTTTGTCTTTTCCAGCCGCCCCGGCGCTTTTCGCCTGCACGGCGGCGCTGCTTCTGGCCGGCTGTCAGAAGCAGGAAGCGGTGGACAAGAAACTGCAGATCATGGTGCGCACCGAAACGGTGGCGATGGCCGACTATGCGCCAAGGACTTCGCTGACCGGGGTGATCGCGGCGCGTACGCTGAACAATCTGTCGTTCCGGGTCGGCGGTCGCGTCGCCGAACGGTTTGTCGATGTCGGCCAGCATGTCGATCAAGGCACGGTGCTCGCCCGCATCGACCCGCAGGAGCAGGAATCCGACCTGCGCTCGGCGCAGGCCGATCTTGATGCAGCCAAGGCGCAACTGACCCAGTCCGTTGCCGCCTTCGAGCGGCAGAAGACGCTGCTGGCGCAGGGCTTCACCACCAGGCGCGACTATGACGCCGCGGACCAGGCCCTGAAGGTGGCACAAGGCAGCGTCGAAGCCGCGCAGAGCGCTTTCTCCAACGCCCAGCAAAACCTGTCCTTCACCGAGCTCAAGGCCGGTGCCGCCGGCGTGATCACCGCCCGCCAAGTCGAAACCGGCCAAGTGGTGCAAGCCGCGCAAACCGTCTTCACCGTCGCCGAGGACGGCGACCGCGACGCGGTGTTCAACGTGCAGGAGACGCTGATCGCCAAGACACCGGCATCGCCTGCGGTGACGATCACGCTGTTGTCCGATCCGCAGGTCAGGGCAACGGGCAAGGTCCGCGAAATCTCGCCTGCGGTCGACCCGGCTTCGGGCTCGATCCGGGTCAAGGTCGCCATTCCCGACACGCCCGCCGGCATGCCGCTGGGAGCAGCCGTCATCGGCTCGGTAAGCGCCAAGCCGGCGAAGGCGATCCTGCTGCCTTGGCAGGCGCTGACGTCCAGCGGCGGCAAGCCGGCGGTCTGGATCGTCGATCCCTCGACCAAGGCGGTGACGATGGCGCCGGTCGAAGTGCTGGCGTTCAATTCGGGCACGGTCGTGATCGCCAGGGGGCTGGACGAAGGCCAGAGCGTCGTCACCGCTGGAGGACAGCTGCTCAGCCCTGGACAGACGATCGAGATATCGGGAGCGGGCCAATGAGCCGGACGCCGCGCATCCTGCTCGGCGTGCTCATGCTCGGCGCGCTGGCATCCTGCTCCAGGTCGGAGGAAAAGCCGCCCGAGATCATCCGGCCGGTGCTGTCGATGGTGATCGAGCCGCGCACCACGCAAGTCTTCGGTTTTGCCGGATCCGTCGAACCGCAGGTCAGCGCCGACCTGGCCTTCCGCCTGCTTGGCCGGGTCGTCTCGCGCGACGTCCAGGTCGGCGACATCGTCAGCAAGGGCACGACGATAGCGGCACTCGATCCGACCGCGCTGGAGTTGTCGCTCCAGGCGGCCAAGGCGGAACTGTCCAATGCCGAGGCGCAGTTCGCCAACGCCGCCGCCAGCGAGGAACGGCAGCGCCAGTTACTCGCCTCAGCCAACGCCACGCAAGCTGTCTTCGACGCCGCGCAGCAGGCGCGCAAAGCTGCGGAGGCAGGTGTCGAGCGGGCTAAGGCCTCGCTTGCCAAATCGCAGGAACAGCTCGGCTATGCCAGGCTGTTCTCTGATTTCGACGGTGTCGTCACCGCTGTCGGCGCCGAAGTTGGCCAGACGGTCTCGCCCGGCCAGACCGTCGTCACCGTGGCGCGCTCGGACCTGCGCGAGGCGGTGGTCGACATTCCCGACCAATTGACCGGTGATCTCGCGGCCGGCACGCCCTTCCAGGTCATCCTGCAGTCGCTGCCGACGATCCAGACCGGGGCTAAGCTGCGCGAGATCGCACCGCAATCCGAGGGCTCGACCCGCACCCGGCGCGTCAGGCTGACGCTCACGGATCCGCCACAGGCCTTCCGGCTCGGCTCGACGGTGACGGCGACCCGCGTGACCAAGGTGGCACCGACGATCGAACTGCCCATGTCGGCGCTGTTCGAAAAGAACGGTTCCGCGAAAGTGTGGATCGTCGACCCGCAGACATCGAGCGTGAACGCACGCGACATAAAGGTCGCGTCGAAGAATGGCGGCACCTTCACGGTGACCGAGGGGCTGGAGGCCGGCATGCGTGTTGTCACGGCGGGCGTCCACAGCCTGAGCGAAGGCCAGAAGGTGACAGTGCCCGAGGGAGGGGCCTCATGAAAGGCTTCAATCTCTCCGACTGGGCGCTCAACCACCGCTCCATGGTCTGGTATTTCATGCTGGTCTTCGTCGTGGCTGGCGTGTTCTCCTACCTCAATCTCGGCCGTGAAGAAGATCCCAACTTCACCATCAAGACGATGATCATCCAGGCCAACTGGCCGGGCGCCTCGGTCAAGGAAACCGTGCAGCAGGTGACCGACCGGATCGAGAAGAAACTCGAGGAACTCGATAGCCTCGACTACACCAAGTCCGTCACCACGGCCGGCCAGACCGTCATCTTCGTCAACCTGAAGGACACCACCAAGGCACGCGATGTCGTGCCGAACTGGATTCAGGTGCGCAACATGGTCAATGACATCGGGGCACAGTTTCCGCAGGGTGTGCAGGGCCCGTTCTTCAACGACCGCTTCGGCGACGTCTATGGCAACATCTACGCCTTCACATCGGACGGGCTGACGCCGCGCCAGTTGCGCGACTATGTCGAGGATGCCAGAACAAAGATCCTGACCGTGCCCAACGCCGGCAAGGTCGACCTGGTCGGCGCCCAGGACGAAGCGATCTATCTCGAATTCTCAACCCGCCAGATCGCCGCCCTCGGCCTCAACCAGCAAGCGATCGTCGCCAGCCTGCAGGCGCAGAACGCGATCACGCCGTCCGGCGTCATCCAGTCCGGGCCGGAGCGCATCAGCGTGCGTGTCGGCGGGCAGTTCACCTCCGAGGAAAGCCTGCGCGCCATCAATCTGCGCGTCAACGACCGCTTCTTCCGCCTGAGCGACGTAGCGACGATCACACGCGGCTATGTCGATCCGCCGACGGCACTGTTCCGTTTCAACGGCCAGGACGCGATCGGGCTCGCCATCGGCATGAAACCCAACGCCAACCTGCTCGAATTCGGCGAGGCCCTGCACAAGGAGATGGACAAGGTGCTGGCCGACCTGCCGGTCGGTGTCGGCGTGCATCTGGTCGCCGACCAGCCGGTCATCGTCGAGGAGGCCGTCTCGGGCTTTACGCGTGCGCTGTTCGAGGCGGTCGCCATCGTGCTCGCCGTGTCGTTCATCAGTCTCGGCATGCGCGCCGGCTTCGTCGTGGCGCTGTCGATCCCGCTGGTGCTGGCCATCACCTTCACGGTCATGGCCTATCTCGGCATTTCGCTGCAGCGTATTTCCCTGGGTGCGCTGATCATCGCGCTCGGCCTTCTGGTCGACGACGCGATGATCGCGGTCGAGATGATGGTGGCGCGGCTTGAGGTCGGCGACAATCTGCGCAAGGCGGCGACCTATGTCTACACATCGACCGCCTTTCCGATGCTGACCGGTACGCTGGTGACGGTCGCCGGCTTCATCCCGATCGGCCTCAACAACAGCGCCGCCGGCGAATATACCTTCACCCTGTTCGTGGTCATCGCCGTTTCGCTGCTGGTGTCATGGATCGTGGCGGTGCTGTTTGCGCCACTGCTCGGCGTCACCATCCTGCCGGCGACGATGAAAACCAAGCATCACGACCAGCCGGGCCGCTTCACCTCACTGTTCCGGCGCGTGCTTGTCGGCTCGGTGCGCCATCACTGGCTGACCATCATCGCCACCGTGTTGTTGTTTGCCGGCTCGATCGCCGGCTTCGGCCTGGTGCAGCAGCAGTTCTTCCCGCCATCGGACCGGCCGGAGTTGATCGTCGACTGGAACCTGCCGCAGAATTCTTCGATCGCCGACACGCGCGACCAGATGGAGCGGTTCGAGCAGCGGGCACTGGTCGGCAATCCCGACATCGACCATTTCTCGTCCTATATCGGCCAGGGCGCGGTGCGTTTCGTGCTCGCCTATGACGTGCAGCCGGCCAACCCCTATTTCGGCCAGACTGTCATCGTCACCAAGAGCATCGAGGCTCGCAACCGGGTCAAGCCGGCGCTGGAAAAGCTGCTGCGCGAGGAGTTCGTCGGCACCGACGCCTTCGTCAAGCCGCTCGAACTCGGACCGCCGGTCGGCCGCCCCGTGCAATACCGCGTCGGCGGTCCCGACATCCAGACGGTGCGCGAGCTGGCGCAGCAATTCGCCGGTGTCATCTCCGCCAATCCAAAGCTCGCCGCGCCGACCTTCGACTGGAACGAGCCGCAGCGGGTGCTGAGGGTCGACGTGCTGCAGGACAAGGCACGCCAGCTCGGCATCACCTCCTCCGACATCGCCAGCGCGCTGAACAGTACGGTCGGCGGCGCCACCATCACGCAGGTGCGCGACGCCACCTACCTGATCAATGTCGTGGCCCGCTCCCGCGGCGCCGAACGCGGCTCGATCGAGACGTTGCAGAACATGCAGTTGCCGACCAGCACCGGCGAGGCGATCCCGCTCGCGGCGGTCGCCAACTTCCGCTACGATCTGGAGCAACCGACGGTGTGGCGACGCGATCGCATCCCGACCATCACCGTGCGCGCCGGGCTGGTCGGCGACGTGCTGCCGGCCACGGTCGTCAACGAACTGAAGCCATCGGTCGATGCCTTCACCGCCAAGCTGCCGCCGGGCTATTCGATCGCCACCGCCGGCTCGGTCGAGGAGAGCGCCAAAAGTCAGGGACCGATCGCCGCCGTCGTGCCGTTGATGCTGTTCGTCATGGCAACGATCCTGATGGTGCAGTTGCAAAGCTTCCAGCGCCTGTTCCTGGTCGTGGCGGTGGCGCCGCTCGGCCTGATCGGCGTGGTGGCGGCCCTGGTGCCGAGCGGAGCGCCGCTGGGCTTCGTCGCCATCCTCGGCGTGCTGGCGCTGATCGGCATCCTGATCCGCAATTCGGTCATCCTGATCGTGCAGATCGAGGATCTGGTGCGCGAGGGCAAGGATCGCTGGGCGGCGGTCATCGAAGCGACCGAACACCGGATGCGCCCGATCGCACTGACGGCGGCGGCCGCCAGCCTGGCGCTGATCCCGATCGCGCGTGAAGTGTTCTGGGGTCCGATGGCCTATGCGATGATGGGCGGCATCATCGCGGGTACCGCAATCACGCTGCTGTTCCTGCCGGCGCTTTATGTGACGTGGTTCAGGATCAAGGAGCCGAAGGGCCGGGAAGAGCCACCCGTTCTGGAGAACGGCGAACTGGCGCAAGGCTCAGCCTAAGGCTTTGCCTGATCATTCGTTGTCGTTGGAGGGCACAGGGCGCGACCTGGCGCGTTGCCATGGCGACGATTTCGAGGTGCGCCAAGCGTGCCAGCCTTCTGGCAAGTCCGCCAACGCCTGGATGCTTTCGTCCCGCTGCACAACGTTTTGCAAGCTGACGATCATGATATCGCCTTCGTCAACAGGTCCGGTTTCGCTGTTGTGGAATTGCCAACTGCCGTCGTCATCGTCATGTGAGACGTATGCAATCCAATCGCCGCGGGTAACGACTGCCCTATCCACAAACACCGCGACATTGGGAGGATCCGCAAACTTCCATTCCTCCATGGGAATTCCCCAAGATGGTTGTTCGGCGCAAAAGAGAAAACGAATTCAAGCGGTTCTCACAAACCCGTCGCTGGCCCGCAACAGATTGCGCGTATAGTCCTTTGTCACACGGCGTTCGACAAGATCCGCCGCCGCCAGATTCTCCACCGCCTCGCCGCTTTGCATCACCATCAGCCGCTCGCACATATGGGTGATGATGGCGAGGTCGTGGCTGACCATCAGGAAGGTCAGCTTGCGCCGCTTGCGTACCTCTTCCAGCAGGTTGAGCACTTCCGCCTGCACCGAGGCATCGAGCGCCGAGGTCGGCTCGTCGAGCAGCAGGATCGACGGTTCGAGAATGAGTGCACGGGCGATTGCCACGCGCTGGCGCTGGCCGCCGGAGAGCTGGTGCGAATAGCGGAACCGAAAACCGTTGCCGAGGCCGACTTCGTCGAGCGCCCGCTGGATACGCTTTTCGCCGTCGGCAAAGCCATGGATGGCAAGCGGCTCCTGCAGCAGACGGTCGACGGTCTGGCGCGGGTGCAGCGACCCGTACGGATCCTGGAAGACCATCTGCACTTCACGGTAGAAGGCCTTGTCGCGGCGCGCGCCGAGCGTCTTGCCGTTGACGACGATGCCGCCCGATGCAACCGGCGCAAGGCCGGCGATGGCCCGCAGCAGCGTCGATTTGCCGGAGCCGGATTCGCCGACCAGGCCGAAGGATTCGCCCGGCTGCACGTCGAGGCTGACGCCTTTCAGTGCGCGAAAACGGTCGAAGATCACTTCCAGCCTGTCGACGGCAATCGCAGAAGTCATGCCGCCCACTCCGGCTTGCGGTCGAGCACCGGCAGCGGGTGGCGGTCGGCACCGATCTTGGGCATGCAATTGAGCAGGCCGCGCGTGTAGGGATGCTGGGCCTGGCCGAGTTCGGACGCCTTGAGCTGCTCGACCACCTTGCCGGCATACATGACGATGACGCGGTCGCAGAAGGACGAGACCAGGCGCAGATCGTGCGAGATGAAGATCAGCCCCATGCCACGCTCACTGACCAGCCGGTCGAGGATGCCGAGCACATCGAGCTGCACGGTGACGTCGAGCGCCGAGGTCGGCTCGTCGGCGATCATCATTTCCGGACCGGCGATCAGCATCATGGCGATCATGGCGCGCTGGCCCATGCCGCCCGAAACTTCATGCGGATGCAAATTGAAGACGCGAGAGGGATCACGGATCTGCACCGCCTCCAGCATGGCCAATGCACGGTCGCGTGCCTCCGCCTTGCCGACCTTTTCATGGGTGCGCAGCGTCTCGACGATCTGGCGACCGATGCTCATCACCGGGTCGAGCGAATATTTCGGATCCTGCAGGATCATGGCGATGCGCTTGCCGCGCAGCGCCCGGCGTTCGCGTGGCGAGACGCTGAGCAGGTCGATGCCGTCGAAGGCGAGCTTGTTGGCCGATATCCGCGCCTGCGGTGGCGTCAGGCCCATGATGGCGCGGCCGGTCTGCGATTTTCCCGAGCCGGATTCGCCGACGATGCCGAGCCGTTCACGGCCGAGCGAAAAGGAAACGCCGCGCACCGCCTCGATCAGCCCGGTGCGGGTCGGGAAGGTGACGCGCAGGTCGTCTACGTCGAGAAGCGTTTTCGGTTCTCCGCTCATTGGTCGCCGCTCATTGGTCGCCACTCCGCGGATCGAGCGCGTCGCGCAGGCCGTCGCCAAGCAGGTTGAAGCCGAGGCTGACGATGAGGATGGCGAAGCCCGGCGCACCGGCCACCCACCATTGATCGAGCACGAAGCGGCGGCCGGAGGCGATCATCGTGCCCCATTCGGGCAGCGGCGGCTGCGCGCCGAGGCCGAGGAAACCGAGCCCGGCGGCGGTCAGGATGATGCCGGCCATGTCGAGCGTCACCCTGACGATCAGGGACGAAATGCAAAGCGGCATGATATGGCGCAGCACGATGCGGAAGGGCGAGGCGCCCATCAGTTGCACCGCCTTGATGTAGTCGGAATTGCGCACCGTCAGCGTCTCTGCCCGCGCGATGCGGGCGTAGGGCGGCCATGAGGTGACGGCGATGGCCAGCACTGCATTCTCGATGCCGGGGCCAAGTGCTGCGACGAAGGCCAGCGCCAGGATCAGCTTGGGAAAGGCGAGGAAGATGTCGGTGATGCGCATCAGGATGGCATCGGTCCAGCCACCGGCATAGCCTGCAACGGTGCCGACCAGAAGGCCGATGGGTGCGGCGATGATGGCAACCAGGATGACCACGTAAAGCGTCCAGCGCGAGCCGTAGAGGATGCGCGACAGGATATCGCGGCCGAGATCGTCGGTGCCGAACCAGTGCTCGGCGCTCGGCGCCAGCAGGCGCGCGTTCTTCAGGTCGCCGAACGTTGGCGAATAAGGTGCCAGCACGCCTGCAAGGGCGGCAACGACCAGCAGGGCGATGATGATGAGCAGGCCCAGAAACGCCAACCGGTTGGCGGAAAAGCGCCGCCACGCCACATAGGCGCGGCCGAGCCTTGCCTGCATGCGCGAGGCCGGCCGCTCGCTGAGCAGCCAGTCGCGACGGCTCTGGATGGTGTCGACGCTCATGCGGACTTCGTCCTCGGATCGAGCACACGATACAGCAGGTCGGACAGAAGGTTGATGGCGATGAACACCGAGCCGATGACGATGGTGCCGCCGAGCACCGCATTCATGTCGGCGTTCTGCAGCGAATTGGTGATGTAAAGGCCGATGCCCGGCCATGAGAAGACGGTCTCGGTCAGCACCGAACCTTCCAGCAGTCCGGCATAGGAAAGCGCGATCACCGTCACCATCGGCACCGCTGCGTTGCGCAGCGCGTGACCCCAGATGATGCGCGTTTCCGACAGGCCCTTGGCGCGCGCCGCGACGATATATTCCTGCGACAATTCGTTGAGCATGAACGAGCGCGTCATGCGGCTGATATAGGCGAGCGAGAAATAGCCGAGCAGCGAGGCCGGCAGGATGATGTGGCGGAAGGCGTCGTAAAAAACGTCCCACTGCCCCTGCATCGCAGAGTCGAGGAGATAGAAGCCGGTGATCGGCGTAAAGGTGTATTCGTAGACGACGTCGAGCCTCGCCGGGAAGGCAACCCATTGCAGCTTGGCGTAAAACAGCACCAGCCCAAGCAGCCCCAGCCAGAAGATCGGCACGGAATAACCGATCAGGCCGATGACGCGCACGATCTGGTCGATGAGGCTGCCGCGCCTGACCGCGGCCAGCACACCGAGCGGCACGCCGAACAAAGCGCCGATCAGCGTTCCGAGGGTCGCCAGTTCCGTCGTGGCCGGAAGCGCCCGGCGAATGTCGGTCATGACCGGATTGGTGGTCAGCACGGAGACGCCGAAATTGCCGTTCAGCGCATTCTTCACATAGATGTAGAACTGCTCGATCAACGGCAAATCGAGGCCCATCTCGCGGCGCGTGCGCTCAACCACATTGGCCGGCGCCCGGTCGCCGAGCACCGCCAGCACCGGGTCGATCGGAATGACGCGGCCGATGAAGAAGGTGACCGCGAGCAGACCAAGATAGGTCGTGATCGCAATGACCAGGAAACGGCCAAGCGATGATGCAATAGCGACGGCGCGGGCGCTGCCGCGCCCCGCCGCCACTTCTTTTTCAACCGCGCTCATGCGGCGTGTCCGCGAGCACTATTCCTTGGACACCGGTCCGACGAAGTTGGTGTCGAAGCTCGGGCCGAGCGCAAAGCCCTTGAGGTTCTTGCGCAGGCCGGCCACTTCCAGCTGCTGGTGGATGACGACGAAGGGGCTGGTGTCGAGGATTTTCTTCTCGAGATCCTTGTACATGTCGGCGCGCTTGCCGGCATCCTTCTCGAGCAGTGCCGCTTCCGTCTGCTTGGTCAGGTCCGGAATGTCCCAGGCGTTGCGCCAGGCCAGCGTCTTGGTCTTGGCCCCATCCGAATTGTCCGGGTTCGAGGCAAAGGTCTGGGCGTTGGAGTTCGGGTCGAAATAATCCTGGCCCCATTGGCCGATATAGATGTCGTGGTTGCGGGCGCGGTATTTGGTGAGCGTCTGCTTGCCGTCGCCCGGGATGATCTCGAGCTTGATGCCGGCCTGTCCGAGCGTCTGCTGGATCGATTCCGCCATCCCGGTCGTCGGCTGGCCGGTGCGTACGTCCATGGTTACGCTGAAGCCGTCGGGCAGACCGGCCTTGGCCAGCAATTCCTTGGCCTTGGCGACATCGAGCTTGAACGGATTCTCATCCAATTCGCCGAGCACGCCCTTGGGCAGGAAGGTCTGATGGATTTCGCCGATGCCCTTGAGGATGGTGGAGCTCAAGGCATCATAGTCGACCAGATACTTGAACGCCTGGCGCACCTCCGGCTTGGCGAGGTTCGCGTTCTTCTGGTTGAGGCTGATGTAATAGACCGTACCCTTGGGCGCGCTGGTGGTGGTGAGGTCGGCGTTCTTGGCGATGGCGTCGAGGTCGTTCGGTTCGAGATTGCGGGCAACGTCGATGTCGCCAGCCTCGAGCGCCAGGCGCTGGCCCGAGCTTTCCTTCATGTTGCGATAAATGACGCGGGCAAGCTTGGCTTTTTCGCCGTAGTAATTGTCGTTGCGCTCGAGAACGACGGCTTCGTTGGCCCGCCATTCGCGCAGCTTGAAGACGCCGGAGCCGGCATAGCCGGTCTTCAGCCAGGCATTGCCGAAATCATTGTCCCATTTGTAGTCGGCGCTCGGCGTGACCGCAGCCACATGTTCCTTGACCAGCTTGGCGTCGACCACCGAAGCGACCGTTGCCGACAGGCAGTTCAGCACGAAACTCGGCGCATAGGCCTTGTCGACGGTGAACTGGAAGGTGCCGTCGTCGACAGCCTTGGCCTTTTCGGTGACGTTGTCACCGCTGATGCCGAACTGGCCGATGATGAAGGCCGGGCTCTTGTCGAGCTTGATGACGCGCTCGAACGACCAGGCGACATCGGACGCCGTGATCGGATTGCCGGAAGCGAATTTCAGGCCGGGCTTGAGCTTGAACGTGTAGGTCAGGCCGTCATCGGAGACGGTCCAGCTTTCGGCAAGGTCGCCCTTGACCTTGGAGGTGTCGCTGAGGTCGAGACGGACAAGCAGATCATAGGTGTTGCCGGTGACCTCGGCGGTCGACAGCTCGAACGCCTCGCCCGGATCCATGGAGATGATGTCGTCGATCGCGAAACCTTCGACCAGCGTGTCGGCGGGCGTGACCGCACCGGCGGGCGCGCCGGCCAGAAGCAGCGCCGACATGGCGGCACCCGCGAGCAGGAAGCGAGAGCGTAGAGCAAGCTTTTCCATCATCATTGTGATTGTTCCCTGTTTTGTTGTTTGTTGACCTGAGTTCCCGGCTCAGGGTTGCGGAATTTTTTCGGGGCCTGGAGACGGCCCCTCTGCCCACTTACCGTCGTGGTTTTTGTCCAGTTGGTCAACACCATATCCGGCGGCCCCGTGGCGGGCAACGAGCATTTATACGACGGCTCATTGGGCCAGAAAGGCCGGTGGGGTGTCGACGCATAGGCCAGCCAATCGAGGCTGCCGATCGAGAAAAATCTGCTAATTTCGGAGCTATTTCAGCACTGCGACCAGGTCGGCGTCAGGGAAGCAGGTGGCGGCGCGGCCGTTCTTGGCTTGCCATATGCCGATCGAGCGGCGGGTCTTGAAGCCGGGCAGGCCATCGGCGCTGCCGACATCATAGCCTTTGGCCTCCAGCGCCCGCTGCAGGGCGGCGATGTCCGAACGGTGCAGCCCGCCGACCGCGCCCCAGCTGCCGGCGAAGTTCTGATCGCCATGGGCGATGCGATCGGCGCCATGGCCGATGAACAGCGCGTACAGGTCGCTGGTGTTGTATTGCTTCAGCACGTAGAAATTGGGCGTGGCGACAAAGGCCGGGCCGCTGCGCCCTGCCGGCATCAGCAGAAAGCCTTCGGCCTTCAGCTCACTCACTGGAAACGGTTTGCCGCCGACGCGCTTGATGCCCATATCAGCCCATTGCGAGATTTTCTTGCCCTGGTCCGGGCCTTCCAGCGAACAGGAAACGCTTTCCGGCACCGTCACCTCGAATCCCCAGCCACGACCCTTTACCCAGCCATAGTGGACGAGATAATTGGCGATCGAGGCCAACACGTCCGGCGTCGAGTTCCAGATGTCGACGCGGCCGTCGCCGTCGAAATCGACGGCATGTTTCAGGAACGAGGTCGGCATGAATTGCGGCTGGCCGAGCGCGCCGGCCCAGGACGATTTCATCGCGCCGACCGGAGCCAGCCCGCGCTCGACGATCTCGAGTGCGGCAAGCAGTTCGGTGCGGAAGAAGTCCTTCCTGGTCGACATGAATGCCTTGGTGCCCAGCACTTCGAAGGCGTCATAAGGCATCTTCGCCGCGCCGAATCCGGTCTCGCGGCCCCAGATCGCCAGCAGCACTTCGCCCGGCACGCCATAGCGCTTTTCGATGGCCGCAAGTGTCCTGGCATTGGCGGCTTCGCGCGCGCGCCCGCCCGCCGTCACCGCGCGAACCGTCTTCTCGGCGAAATAGGCGCCGGGTGAGCCGAATTCGGCCTGGTGCTGCTTCTGCGGCGTGGCCGCCTTCTCGCCCGGCTTGACCAGGTCCGGCAGCTTCAGATTGGGCTTGATGCCGTCGAAGGCGGCGTCGAAGGTGGTTTTGGAAATGCCTTTCGCCTTGGCCTGTGGCCAGAGGTCGTTCTGCAGCCAGGCGCGGAACTGGTCGTCGATCTTTGCGGCGGAGGCGGGGGTGGAAAAGACCGAGAGAAGAACTGCAAAAAAGGAAAACAGAACCAATCTGAGAGGTTTGCGTTCCTTCGCACCCCTCTCCGTCCTGTCGAGGGGGGTGCTTGGCACCAGCCTGGAAGGACGCGCAAAAATCATGACCCGCATCCCCTGCCGCAACTTTGTCAAAACGCCGTCCGCGAACGCAGCGCCGCGGCCAGCGTGCCCTCATCGAGATAGTCGAGTTCGCCGCCGACCGGCACGCCATGCGCAAGGCGCGTCACCTTGATGTCGAAGCCGGACAACTGGTCGGTGAGGTAATGCGCGGTCGTCTGGCCCTCGACCGTCGCGTTGACGGCAAGGATGATCTCCTTGACCTCGCCGCCGGCGACGCGATCAACCAGCGAGCGCATGTTGAGCTGCTCGGGGCCGATGCCGTCGAGCGGCGACAGCGTGCCGCCGAGCACGTGGTAGCGCACATTCATCGCCGCCGCGCGCTCCAGCGCCCACAGGTCGGAGACGTCCTCGACGACGATGATGGTGCCGGCATCACGGCGCGGATCGGTGCAGATCATGCAAGGGTCCGATGTATCGACATTGCCGCAGGTCGAGCAGATGCGCACCTTGTCGGCCGCCTCGGCCATGGCGGCGGCAAGGGGCGACAAAAGCTGCTCTTTCTTCTTGATCAGATGAAGGGCGGCACGCCTGGCCGAACGGGGTCCCAGCCCCGGCACCTTGGCCAGGAGCTGGATCAGACGTTCGATCTCGGGACCGGCGATTCGCTTCGACATCGCTCTGATCTAGAGCAATTCCAGGAAAAGTGCGAAGCGGTTTTCCGTCCGGAATTGCGTCAAAACGAAAAGCTGGAGCGGTTCACCGTTTCCGCGAAACGGTGAACCGCTCCAGGATTTTTCAGAGCGCTTTGGAACATCTGCATCCGCATGACCGCCATATTGGGCCTTGGCGGACCGCGGGGCGCAGATCAGTTGGTCTCGAGCGGCCGGCCCTGGCTGACAATCATCGCGCCAATGGCGTCTGTGTTCTCAGGCGTCGACTGGAACCCCATCGACGCCTCTTGCGGCGCGTCTTGAACCGACGAGATGACCCTTGTGTTCAAGCTTCCGCCAAAACGCGCGGCATCCGGCTCTTCCATCGGCTCCTGCATCGCCACCACCGTCGGCTCTTGCGAGACACGCGCGGATTTCGCGGCCGGCGCGGCGGCGGCGGTCACATAGGTCTGCTGGGCGGGAGCGGATCGAACGGTTGCCGTCCTGGCTGGACGCACCGGCTCGGCGGACGCGACCATCGTCACCGGCGCGGCTGACTTGTCGGGCGCCGCCGAGGCAATAGCGACCTGCGGCTCATCCGGCAGCGGCTGCCAGTTGCGGCCGCGCTTCTCGTAGAAGGCATTGCCGCCGGCAACCATGGTGTAGTGCATGTTCTTGTAGGGGAAGCGGAGGCCGGCTGTGTGGAAGAACATGGTGTTCTTGAGCTTGGACTTGCGCTCGCCCTTCAGCACCGCGTCGGCGGCTTCCTCGACATCGGGCATTGCGCGTGAATTCATCGGCCTTGTCATGACACCTGGCGCGAACTGCCCGGGCTCGCCCACCACTTGGCAGATGGTGCTGCCATGGTTGCCGGAGCGCAGCCGGTTCATCACCACCGTGCCGACCGCGATCATGCCGTCGCGGCTCGAGCGGTTCGACTCGAAGAACATCGCCCGTTCCAGGCATTCCTTGTCCTTCGGCGTGTGGCTGTAGGCCCCTGAACTCAGGAAACCCGGCGTGATGGCGTCGGTCAGGCTGGCGACGGACATGCCGTGTGAAGTGGTCTGGCTGCAGGCAGCCAAAAACAGGGGTGAAATGACGGCGCCGAGCAACAGCGGCGTCTTCCATCGCGTGGAAATCAACAGGTAACCCTCTCACTTCGTGCCCGCCCCCAGGCTGCGGCAAGAATGAGACACTTTCGGGCAAAATGATGGCCAAAACGTTATTAACAACGTACTGTTGCCAAATTGGCACAATTTCGTGGCTTTCCAGATAGATCGAGCCGTCATTTCACAAAAGCGATGACCGCTCTCTCTTTGTTTCGCCGCAATTGCCCCAAGGGAAAGCACCACGCGATTTTTCCTGAAGCGATCTACCGCCCGGCCGCTATCGCGGCCGGCTGGCCAGGCTCAAGCTCCTCGACCCTCTCCGAAAACAGGCCGCGCCGGAGGAACAGCGTCCGCGCCTCCCTGGCCGTCGGCGCGATCTTTCCCGGCCAGTCGCTGTCTATGAACTCAGCCTTGGTGAAGTCCGGATTTGTCTCGCTTGCCGCCTCGAGGAATTCGGCGATCTCCAGCACGATCGCGCGCTCGTCCTTCGAAAGCGCCGATGTGCCGGCTTCGATCGATGGGCGATGGAGGAAATCCTCGAACAGATAGAAATAACCCTTGATGCCGACGAGATCGACGCCGTCGTCACAATCGGCCAGGATTTCCAGGATCTCGTAGATCCTGTTGCGGATACGCTGCTCGATCAGTCTTTCGGACGGCTCTTCGGCCATGGCCGCACCGAAGGCTAGAAGGGCAGTTTCATTCCCGGCGGGATCGGCAGGCCCGCGGTCAGCGCCTTGGTCTTTTCCTGCATGATCTGCTCGACCTTGGTCTTGGCGTCGTTGTGAGCGGCCAGCACCAGGTCTTCCAGGATCTCGACATCGTCTTCCTTGAACAGAGACGGATCGATCTTCAACGACTTCATCTCGAATTTTCCGGTCAGCGTCACATTGACCAGGCCGCCGCCGGCCTGGCCGGACGCTTCCAGCGTGGCGATCTCGTCCTGCATGGCCTGGAACTTGGCCTGCATTTCCTTCGCCTTGCCCATCAGGCCGAGAAGATCTTTCATGGTCGGGTCCTTTGCGGATTCGTGGCTGGATCAGGGTTCATCGTCGTCAGCCGGCGGCTCGACCGGCACTTCGGCCTCTGCCGTTTCGGCTTCCGGCGCGTCCGGAATGCGCACATCGATGATCTTGGCACCGGGAAAGCGCGCCAGGATGGCGGCCACTGTCGGGTCGCTCTTGGCATCGAGAAAAGCCGTCTCGCGTTTGGCCGATTCCATTTCGGCGAGCGTCTGGCCGCCCTCTTCCTTCGACAGCGAGACAAGCCAGCTGCGACCGGTCCAGGCGCGCAATTTCGTCGTCAGGTCGTTGAGCAGCATCTTGGGCGCATCGCTGGTCAGGCCAACGTCGATGCGGCCGGGCTCGATGCGTACAAACCGGATGCAGCTTTTGACCAGCACCTTGAAGGCGATGTCGCGCTGCGCGTCTGCCAGGGCAATGATGTCGGCCAGCGATTTCAGCGGCGCCGATTGCGCCTCCGTGACCGGCTCCGGCGGAGCGACGTAGGCAACGGGCGCAGGCGAGGCTTCGACCAGCCGCATGGTCTGCGCGCCGCCCGGGCCAGACGGCATGCGCGTCTGCGCCACCGCGCTGACGCCGTTGCCGTTGCCTCCTCCCCCTGCGGGCGCCCCATTTGGGCGCAGCGCGCCATTCTGCACCGGCGCGGCGCCTTCAAGCGATCTCAACGCCTCGTCCAGCGTCGGCAGGTCGGCGGCATGCGCCAGCCGGATCAGCACCATTTCGGCGGCACTGACCGGCCGGTTGGAGGACTGCACCTCTGGAATGCCCTTGAGCAGCATCTGCCACGTCCGCGACAGCACCCTGACCGACAGCGTCCTGGCGAAATCGGCGCCGCGCTGCCGCTCGTCCTCGGATAGCGAGGCATCCTCGATGGCCGTCGGCACGAAACGCAGCCGGGTGACGAGGTGGTTGAATTCGGCAAGGTCGGTCAGCACGGCGGCCGGATCGGCGCCGGTATCGTACTGCGCACGGAATTCGCCAAGGGCTGCCGCCACATCGCCTTTCATCACATGTTCGAACAGGTCGACGATGCGGGCGCGGTCGGCAAGCCCCAGCATCGCCCGAACCGCGTCGGCGCCGACAGAGCCGGCGCCATGGGCAATCGCCTGGTCGAGGATGGAGAGCGAATCACGAGCCGAGCCCTCGGCGGCGCGCGCGATCATCGCCAGCGCGTCGTCGTCGACCGAAATGCCCTCCTTGGCCGAGATCGAGGCGAGATGCCCGACCAGCGCGCCGGCGTCGATGCGCCTCAGGTCGAAGCGCTGACAGCGCGACAGGACGGTGATCGGAACCTTGCGGATTTCGGTGGTGGCAAAGATGAATTTGACGTGCGGCGGCGGCTCTTCCAGCGTCTTCAGAAGGCCGTTGAAGGCCTGCGTCGACAGCATGTGCACTTCGTCGATGATATAGACCTTGTAGCGGGCCGAGACCGGCGCGTAGCGCACGCGCTCGATGATGTCCCTGATGTCGTCGATGCCGGTGTGCGAGGCGGCGTCCATCTCGATGACGTCGACATGGCGGCCTTCCATGATCGCCTGGCAATGTTCGCCGAGGACGGCAAGGTCGACCGACGGCTGGTCGATATCAGTGGTTTTATAGTTCAGGGCGCGCGCGAGGATGCGCGCCGTCGTCGTCTTGCCGACGCCGCGCACGCCGGTCAGCATCCAGGCCTGGGCGATACGGCCGGTGGCAAAGGCGTTGGTGAGGGTGCGCACCATCGGCTCCTGGCCGACCAGCTCGGAGAAGTTCGAAGGACGGTACTTGCGTGCCAGCACGCGATAGGCGGCGGCCTTGCCTATCTCCAGGCTCTTTGGTCCCGAATTTCCGGCTTCGCTCATACGCCCGTAAAGCTCCAAATGGCCGCGCCCGAAGGCGGCCGATTCCTGCGCATAGTCTCGCCCGCGCTGCAATGCGTCGTCAATGTCGCGAGAGGGGCCGATGAGGTGGGAGGCTGGAACAATGACCCGTTCCGGGCTCGTTAGGGCTGCTTCCTTCCGGACCTGACCCGGTTGGCGAGTGGATCGTCCACCACCAACCTCCCGCTTTCCATATCGGCAATTGCGCGACGAAATGCAAGTGCGCCGCAGAAATCGCAAAAATATGGAATTGGCGCACCAAAGCGTGAGGGGCGCAATGATTCGCTTGCAGCCCCCCTGCCGCCGCTCTAGCGTTCCTGCGTTTGAGGAAAACAAGAAAAGCAAGGGAAACGCCGATGCTGCCGGGCCTGAAG
>NZ_RZRP01001300.1:0-1118 GCF_003997795.1 Mesorhizobium sp. M7A.F.Ca.US.005.03.2.1
GAATAGCGGCTGGCAAGCAGGATGCAGTCGAGCGGCGCCCGGCGCATGACGTCCAGGCAGATCTGCACCTCGTTGACGCCAAGCCCATAGGCGGAAATGACGCCAGTCCGTTTCAGCTCTTCGAGTGCCTTGAGGCCGCCATCCATCAGGTCGCGAAAATGCAGCTTGGTCTTCTCGATACCATGGGTGTAGGCGCCGATGTCGTGGACAAACAGGATGTCTATCCTGTTTAGGCCAAGCCGCGCATAGCTGAACTCGACCGACCGCATAATGCCGTCATAGGAATAGTCGTAGTCGAGCGCGAAGGGCAGCGGATCGACATAGGAGTGATCGGGAACCTGATCGTCCGGCACCGGGCGAAACAGCCGGCCGACCTTGGTCGACAGCACATAGGAATCGCGCGGCTTGTAACGCAGGAAGTCGCCGAAGCGGCGCTCCGACAGTCCGAAACCGTAGAAGGGTGCGGTGTCGAAATAGCGCAGGCCGGCATCCCAGGCGCCCTGCAGCGTCTCCATCGCCGCTTCGCGCGAACAGGCGCGGTAAAGGCCGCCAAGTGCGGCGCCGCCGAAGCTCACTTCGGTGACCTCCAGAGCTGTCCGACCGATACGGCGTTTTTCCATGCAAAACCTCCCCGTTGCCCGCCGCTGACCGGCGCGCAGTCTACTTTATATCAGTAAAATCTAAAGTGTTGCGCCCAGATGCCAGGGCACGAACTCGTTGTCGCCGTAGCCGAAGTCCTCGCTCTTGGTCTTGCGGCCGGAAGCCGTTTCGACGATCAGTTCGAAAATCTCGCGGCCCATGCCGGCGATGGTCTTTTCACCCGAGGCGATGACGCCGCAATTGACGTCCATGTCCTCTTCCATCTGGTGGTACATGGTCGAGTTGGTGGCGACCTTGATCGACGGCGTCGGACGGCAGCCGAAGCAGGAGCCGCGGCCGGTGGTGAAGACGATGACGTTGGCGCCGCCCGCCACCTGGCCGGTCGCCGAAACCGGGTCGTAGCCAGGCGTATCCATGAACACGAGGCCACTGCCGGTGACTTTTTCGGCGTAGCCGAAGACGCCGTTGAGCGGCGTCTGGCCGCCCTTGGCGACCGCACCGAGGGACTTCTCCAGGAT
>NZ_RZRP01001301.1:0-1112 GCF_003997795.1 Mesorhizobium sp. M7A.F.Ca.US.005.03.2.1
ATCTATCGACCGGGCAGCGGCGCCGCGCGGCGATCGCCAGGCTTTTGGTCAGCCACCGGCCATTGTGGCTGCTGGACGAGCCGACGGCGGGGCTGGACAAGGCGGCGGAGGCGCGGTTTGCGGGGTTGATGGCGAGGCATTGCGCGGATGGCGGGATGATTGTCGCGGCGACGCATCTGCCGCTCGGGATCGAGGGGATGGAGTTGAGGATGGGGGAAGCCGGTTGATGGTGTCTGGGCGAAAGCATCTCAAACCATGCTAGCGCTCTTCCTGCGCGACATCCGCCTCAACATCCGTGCCGGCGGCGGAGCGCTGACCGGGGTCATCTTCTTCCTCGCCGTCATCGTCACCATCCCGTTCGGGGTCGGGCCGGACCTGAAGCTGCTGGCCCGCATCGGACCGGCCATCCTGTGGAT
Organism: Mesorhizobium sp. M7A.F.Ca.US.005.03.2.1; assembly: GCF_003997795.1. NCBI lineage: Bacteria > Pseudomonadati > Pseudomonadota > Alphaproteobacteria > Hyphomicrobiales > Phyllobacteriaceae > Mesorhizobium > Mesorhizobium sp. M7A.F.Ca.US.005.03.2.1. The sequence goes on from NZ_RZRP01001301.1 coordinate 417, forward strand.
CGGTGCGCTGTTGTCCTGCCTGCTCGGGCTCGACCGGTTGTTCCAGGCCGATCGCGAGGACGGTTCGCTCGATCTCCTGGTGCTCGGCAACGATCGCCAGATGCTGGCTCTGACAGTGCTGGTGAAATGCCTGGCGCATTGGGCGGGCAGCGTGCTGCCGCTGGTCATTGCGGCTCCCTTGCTCGGCCTGTTCATGAACATGGAGCCGCTCGGCATCGGCGCCACGGCGCTGACGCTGCTGGTCGGCACGCCGGCCATCACGTTCATCGGCGCCGCCGGTGCGGCGGTGGCGGTGGCGCTGCCGCGTGGCGGGCTGCTGATCTCGGTGCTGGTGCTGCCACTGACCATCCCGGTGCTGATCTTCGGCGTTTCGGCAAGCTATGGGGCGACCGCCAATCCCGACCCGTTTCTGCAGCCCTTCCTCATTCTTGCCGCGCTGACCCTGTTTCTTGGCGTGCTGGGTCCGGTCTCGGCGGCGCTGGCGCTGCGCCATGGCACGGATTGACGCGGCGTATGACTGCGGATTGCGAAGCCGACGGAGCGAGGCTAAGGAAAAGCATGTCTAGACTGGGCGACATGATCGGCTTGGAAGGCCCCACCTCAGCGGGGCCTGCCGCATGAGTGCGCATGCACTCTACGTGACCGCCGCCTATGGCATCACTGCCGTGGTGCTCGCCGGATTGATCGGCTGGATCC
>NZ_RZRP01001302.1:0-1109 GCF_003997795.1 Mesorhizobium sp. M7A.F.Ca.US.005.03.2.1
GGCCCGCCGGCCCGACCTCCATCGCGTTCAGTTCCTCGCGATATTCGCGCCACAGATCCTCGACCGTCTGGCGGGTCAGAGCGGCGATGATGGGCAACACCAGCAGCGCCTGCGCGCAGACCATGGCGGCGGGCGTGAACAAAAGACCGAACTCGCCCAGCGGCCCGGATCGCGATAGCAGCAGATAGACGGTCAGCCCGACCACCACCGGCGGCAGGCCCATGAAACCGTTCAGCACCACGACGATCGCCGAACGACCTGGAAAGCGCGAGAGCGCGATAATTGCGCCAAGCGGCAGGCCGGCGACCATGGCAATCGCGACAGCCGAAAGGCTGACCGCGAGCGACAGGCGCACGATGGCAAACAGCGTCGCGTCACCGCTCGCGATCAGTTGCCATGCGCCCAGCCCTTCCGACATTGCTCCTCGCAATCCTGTCCAGCGCCAATGTCCTGCAACTCTTCCGCCAGAGTCAAATTCTTGAACCGGCACAGAAATATGCATATCAATGCAGGATGGAATTTCTGACGACATCTGAAGCCGCCGACTATCTGCGCATTGGCGAACGCAAGCTTTACGAACTGATTGCGCAGCAGCGCCTCCCCTGCAGCAAGGTGGCCGGCAAATGGCTGTTTCCCCGACATGAACTCGACCATTGGGTCATGTCGGGACTGGTCCGGCCCGGAGGAATGATTCAATCCGACCCGCCGCCGATCGTCGGTGGCAGCCAGGATGATCTGCTCGAATGGAGCCTGCGTCAGTCGGGCTCCGGCCTGGCCTTTCTGACAGAAGGCACGGAAGCCGGCGTGACACGCCTGCTGCGCGGCGAGGTGTCTGTCGCCGCGATCCATTTCCACAGCGACGACCCGGACCCGAATGTCGCCGCGATTGCGACGAGGCCGCGGCTGTACGATGCGGTGCTGGTCGGATTCGCCCGCCGCGAGCAGGGCCTGCTGCTGGCGCCAGGCAATCCGAAATCGCTCAACAAGTTGACCGACGTACTTGCGACCGGCGCGCGCATTGCGGTCCGTCAACGCGGCGCAGGCGCGGACATGCTGCTCGCTTTGTTGCTGACGGATGCCGGCGCGAGCCACGGCGAGGTCAACCGACT
>NZ_RZRP01001303.1:0-1108 GCF_003997795.1 Mesorhizobium sp. M7A.F.Ca.US.005.03.2.1
GGATACCGGCAAAGCCGGCATCCTTGCCGCCGTTCAGCGCCATACCGACGACGTCGCGCCACATCGACACCGAAGCGTCCCAGCCGCACAAGGGATCGGCAATGTATTTCGCCACTTCCGCTTCGTCGCGCGACAGCCAGTCGAACACTGTGCGGTGATTGGGCACCGCCTTGCCCCAGGCCTGGAAGGTGAGTTTCGGCAGCAGGCGCGATGGCACGTCGGAGCCGAGCCGCATCCGTTCCCAGGCAAGGATGCCGAGCGCAAGCTGCCCAAGCGGGCCTTGGGAGAAATTGCCGTTCCAGATTGCTGCCGCGTGAACGCGTGGCGAGTGGCGCAACAGGTAGTTCAGCGCCACCGACGCACCCATCGAATGGCCAAACAGGATGACCGGTCTGTTTGGCCGTTCGCGGGCGATGAGATCATGGATGACGTCGACGTCGGCGATCACCTTGGCGGCACCGTCCCTGTCGGCGAACCTGCCGAGCGGAGCGTCGGACGCCTTGGTCGCGCCGTGGCCGCGATGATCGTGGACATAGACGTCGAAACCGCGCGAGCCAAGAAAATCGGCAAAGCGGGCATAGCGCGCTGCGTGCTCGGCTAGCCCGTGATTGATCTGGACGACGGCGCGTGCCCGGCCATCGGCCTGCCTGACGAAAAGATTGAGCTCGGCACCGGTCGGCGAGGCAACCACGCGCTGCTGGCTGAATGACATGCCGCCTGGTCCCGCCCTTGCTTTTGTCGTCGTTGGCTTTGTTTGCGCCGGCCCACATTATGCGTCAATCCGGCAAACCCGCTTTTCGCGACGATGTTTCTTGCGTTCGGTCAGCAAAATATCGCAATTCTGACATGGAGACAGCTTCAGTCTGTCGCCCACTTCTTCAGCCGGGGATTCTCCATGCGCATCGGTGTCGTTTTCGGATTGGCCATGTTGGCGGCGTCGCTGGCCGGGGCCGCGCATGCCGACGTGAAGATGAGCGGCAGCTTCGTCGCCGACGCCGCCTGTCCGGCGACGCAAGCGATCAAGAACGGCAAGAACCCCGGCAATGTCTCGACCGATGCCGGGCAGAGCTATCAGCTGCTTGCCGGCAACAAGGATACGCCGACGCAT
>NZ_RZRP01001304.1:0-1108 GCF_003997795.1 Mesorhizobium sp. M7A.F.Ca.US.005.03.2.1
GGCCAGGCTGATCGGCAAGATCGGCGTATTGCGCGGCGACGTCGAGGAGATTGGCGTGGCCGAACCGCGACGTGCGCTTCGCGCTGCCCTTGTCGGCGAAGCGCTGCGGCCGGCCGAAACCACCGAACTCTGGGCCGAGACACGTGCCGGTTTCCCGGCGTCCGACATTGCCGGCGCCTTCGCCGAGGTGACCTTGCTCGAAGCCGCCAGCGAACGTGATGAGGCCGTCGCCATCGCCGTCGCGCTCAGGCGCGCGGTCGAACAGCCCGGCCAAAGGGCGGCTCTCGTCACCGGCGACCGCGCGCTGGCGCGTCGCGTCTCGATCGAGCTCCAGCGCTTCGGCGTCGTTGCCGACGATTCCGGTGGCACACCGCTCGCCAACACTCCGGCGGCCAGCCTGCTCAGGCTGGCGCTCGAGGCACTGTTCCGGCCAGGCGATCCGGTTGGCCTGCTGTCGCTGCTCAAGCATCCGCTGCTCGGCCTCGGCCTCGAACGGGCCGATGTGCGCCACGCGGCGGAGCTGATCGAACTGGTGGCGTTGCGCGGCGGGACCGGCCGCCCCGACATCGTTTCGCTACCGGAACTGTTCGAAGCCCGCCTCACCGGCTTGGGCGGCGGCAGCCGGCAGCCCTTCTGGTTTTCCCGGCTGACCGTGCGCTCTATCGAAACTGCGCGGAATTTGCTCGAACGTCTCAAGCAGGCGCTGGCGCCGCTCGCAGCCTTCCGAGGCCGGGATGACGCCGACCTTGCCGCGCTTGTCAGGGCCAGTGTCGTGACACTCGAAAATCTCGGCCGCACCGCCGACGGCGGCCTTGGCGAACTCTATGCCGGTGACGCCGGCGAGAAGCTTGCCGAACTGCTGCGCGGGCTGGTCGCGGCTTCGGCTTCGCTGTCCTTCGCGGCGACCGAGTGGCCCGACATCATGGCGGCGCTGATCGCGCCTGAAACGGTCAAGCCGGCACAAGGCACCGACCGGAACATCGCCATCTGGGGCGCGCTGGAAGCCCGGTTGCAGACGGTCGACACGCTGGTCATCGGCGGGCTCAACGAGGGCGTATGGCCGCGCAAGCCAGAGAGCGACCGCTTCATGTCGCGGCTGATGAAGACC
>NZ_RZRP01001305.1:0-1107 GCF_003997795.1 Mesorhizobium sp. M7A.F.Ca.US.005.03.2.1
GCACGATCTTGTCGATCACTGGGTGCGCGGACCGCGCCTCGCCAAGCAGGCAAGCGGCGAAGGCGGCCGCAAGACGTTCTTTCGCCGTCTCGCCATCAAGGCCAGCCAGGACTGCCGGAAGCAGGTCGCGCCGTTTGAGCCCACCGGCAAGCCGAACGGCGCGCCGGCGGACATTCGCGTCGGAATGGCTGGCCAGATCATGCAGGCGCGGTCCCGGATCGACGCGGTGATGCCAGAGCGCAGACAGCCCAAGGCAACGCTGCGGCGCATCTCGGGTGTCCAGCCATTCGGCCACGAACGGCCGCAGTTTTTCACGCGGTGTGCGCGCGACTGCGGCGGACAGGCTCGACAGGCCGGCCTCACCGAGGCTCGCCGCGGCGTCGATCGCAATCGCTACCAGATCAGCATCGCCCCAATGCAATGCCAGCGTGCCAAGTGCGAAAAGCTCGCCCGGCTCGGCATAGTCTGTGAAACGGGCCCGGGCCGCATCCCAGCCGGCCTTGCCGGCAGCCATGAGCCCTTCGATGTTCGCGTCGAGACGCTGGTCGATGCGGCCGATGTCCGTCTCCTCGAGAATCGAACCATCGATTTCGCGGCGGCGGCGAAGCCAGAGGAAAGCGGCATCTTCGGCATGTTGATCCACGATGGCGGCGATGGTCGCGACGGGGTGCATCGGCAATACCTCAATTGAGATGCACGGCCCCGCCGCGGATACGGTTGGTCCCGCTGGCCTGGCTCGTCAACTGGCTGCCGCGAATGGTCACGCGGCCATTCTTTTCTAGAATGATCGACGCCAGGCCGCAGCGCAGTTCTATGCGCTCGTCTCCGGTGATGACGACACGGTCGCCTTCGCGAGCGACTTTCAACCCCCTGTTCTTGTGCGCCGGATCGACGATGCGTCCAACGACCAGCGGCCGCGTGGGATCACCCTCCTCGAACAGAAGGGCCAGTTCTGAACCGATCGCCGAAATGTCCAGTTCAGTCAGGCTGCGCGCCGCAATCGCCGTCTCGCGCGGATTGCCAACGAAGACGACAAGCGGCGCCCCGCCCTCGAAACCAATCAGCAGGCCGATCACTACGCCATCGATACGATCCAGCACTGCCATG
>NZ_RZRP01001306.1:0-1107 GCF_003997795.1 Mesorhizobium sp. M7A.F.Ca.US.005.03.2.1
GCTGAACTCAACACGATGGACGATGTCGGGGCCGCGATCCAGGCTTGCTGGACACCGCCGGCGGGAGCGGGAACCGCCAGCGTCACCTTGAGCTTCAGCTTCAAGCGGGACGGCACGCTGATCGGCCCACCGAGGCCGACAGCCATCAAGGTGGAAGGCGATGCCAAGGCGAAGAAGTCCTTTGTCGACGCCGCAACGACCGCCTTGCAGAATTGTCTGCCCCTGACCTTCTCAGCGAAACTGGCGCAAGGCATCGCCGGCAACGTGTTCACGTTGCAATTCGCCTCTCCCAAGTAGGCACCCGCCGCCGGCTCAATGGTGACTGCGCCTTGCCGCGGCATGCCGGGCAAGATCGGGCGTTTCGAAGACGTAGTCGTTCCAGGCCGATTCTGGAACCTGACCGGCCAGATAGCATTCCAGCAACAGGCTTTGTTCGGGATTGAGAGGCCTTGGCGCGCGCTGATCCAGCCCCAGCGAGTGAAACAGGTTTCTTGTCAGGTCCGAGACGGTGAAGTGGATCGACATCTGCGTTCTCCCTTTGGTCCTTCAACGCGGAAGACCGGGCAAAGGTTTCGAACGCCTGGCGATAATGGCGGTCCGTTTCGTTGCAGGTCCGCGGCGAGGGTCGGGCTTGCGCTTTCCTTCGAGGTTCGTCTCAATCTTGAAATAAAAATGTAATATCGAATTTACACGAGATGACATAATACAATAGACAAAAGCTTATTCGAGCTGAAGTTCTTGAGATAATTAGAGTTTACTCATATAGCTGAAGCTTGTGTAAGTTATGGACTGTAATTCCGGGTTCTCCGCAAAAAGGACCGAGTTGTCCGATGATCCGTTTCTGGCCTTCCATGATGGTCGCATTGATTTCGCTGGCGGCGGTTTTGTTCGGGACGCTTTCGTCCTACGCGGACAGCTGCGGCGCGATCAGAAGCCAGTTGCTTTCGGGTGGCCGCAGCAACGGGGCGAACCCGGAGCTTGCTCAACTGCGCCGGCAACTTGCAGCCATCCAGACTATCGAGAGACAGCGCCAGTGCACGGCGAAAAGTTCGCTTGGTGGTCTCTTCAACGCTTGCGCCGATCTCGCCAGGAGCCGCTCGGATGTGC
>NZ_RZRP01001307.1:0-1106 GCF_003997795.1 Mesorhizobium sp. M7A.F.Ca.US.005.03.2.1
GCACGCTCCAGCGCGATATCCATCGCCGCCTGCTGGCCCTTGGTCAGAACCGCGAAATTGGCGGTGGTGCCGATCGACAGCGTCGCCATCCGGTAGTCCAGCGCTTCGATGCTCTCGACCGGCTTGCCGTTGAGCTGCAGCACCACGTCGCCGGGCTTGAGCCCTGCCTTGGCGGCCGGTCCGGTCGCCTCGACCGACGAAACCAGCGCACCGGTCGGCTTCTCCATGCCGAGCGATTCTGCGATCTGCGGCGTCACCGCTTCGAACTCGGCGCCGACATAGGGCCTCTCGAAGAAGTCGAGCCCGGCCTTGGCCGCGTCGGCAAAGGCGCGAACCATGTTCGAGGGAATGGCGAAGCCGATGCCGATCGAACCGCCGCTGCGGCTGTAGATGGCCGTATTGATGCCGACCAGCTGGCCGCCCATGTTGATCAGCGCACCGCCGGAATTGCCGGGATTGATGGCGGCGTCGGTCTGGATGAAGAAGCTGGAATCGGAGACGCCGATATGGCTGCGGGCCAGTGCCGAGACGATGCCGCTGGTGGTGGTCTGGCCGACGCCGAAGGGGTTGCCGATGGCCAGCAGCAGATCGCCGACCTCGAGCGCGTCGGAATCGCCGATGGCAATGACCGGAAACGGCTTGTCCGAGGTGATCTTGAGCACGGCAAGGTCGAGAGTCTCGTCCTTGAGCAGCACCTTGCTGTCGAACTCACGCCCATCAGCGGTCGCCACCTTGACCCGGTCGGCATCCTTGATGACGTGGTAATTGGTGACCACGACGCCAGTCGGATCGACCAGCACGCCGGAGCCCAGCGAAGACTGCGCGCGCGGCTGCGAGCGGCCGAAGAATTCTTCGAAGAACGGATCGCCGTCGAAAGGCGATGTCACCTTGGCGGTCTGCGAGGCATAGACATTGACCACCGCCGGCGCCGTCTGCTTGACCAGCGGCGCAAACGACAGCTGCACCTCCTCGCGACCGAACGGCACGCGCTTGTCGGGACCGGACGTCGCGTTCTCGCCCTCGACGCCATGCAGCAGGTCGGTCAGCACATCGGACAGGCCGGGATCGGTCTTGGTCTCCTCGGCCAATGCCTGCCTGACCACCGG
>NZ_RZRP01001308.1:0-1103 GCF_003997795.1 Mesorhizobium sp. M7A.F.Ca.US.005.03.2.1
GTCCAGACCGCGCAGGCGCGTGTCCAGACCGCGCAGGCGCGTGTCCAGACCGCGCAGGCGCGTGTCCAGACCGCGCAGGCGCGTGTCCAGACCGCAGTCCAGCTCCCTTTGGTTCGTCCGCGGATACGGAAGGGCTTTGAACGCCACATTGAAACGGCTAGGGTCCTGCAGGCATTCCAGCCGAGGGGGCTTCCATGTTGCGATATGTTCTGACCGCCGTGCTGGCCTTGTCGTCCGTACCCGCTTTCGCCAATGATTCGGTTGCCGAACTTGGCACCGGCGGCCTGATCCTGTCGCGCAGCGATGCCGTGGCGATGCAAAGCGAGGACCTTTTCATCTCGCCGGAAAGGGTCACGGTCGACTATGTCTTCCACAACAACACCGATCAGGATGTCCAGGCCATCGTCGCCTTCCCGATGCCCGACATATCGGGCAATCCCGAAGAAATCCCGGCGATTCCTGAAAATCAGAGCGATAATTTCCTCGGTTTCGAGGTGACGATCGACGGTGTCGCCGCAAAGCCGCAGCTCGAGCAGAAGGTGTTGGCGCTCGGCATCGACATCAGCGCTGAACTGAAGGCGCAAAACGTGCCGTTCTATCCTTTCGGCGATGCGGCGAAGGCGGCGCTGGCGAAGCTGCCGCAAGCGGTTGTCGATGACTGGGTCAACCGCGGCATCATCATCGAGGACACCGGCAGCGACGGCACCGAGACGAGCAAGGTCTACACCCCGTTCTGGCAATTGCGTTCGACCTACTGGTGGCGCTCGACCTTTCCGGCCAACAAGGACGTCCATGTTTCCCACCACTACAGGCCGAGCGTCGGCGGCACGTCTTCGGTCAGCTTCTTCTACGACGGCAAATTCCAGGGTCAGTATGCGGCCTACAAGACCCGGTATTGCATGGACGGCACATTCGAAAATGCGGTGCGCAAGGCGGCCAAGGACGACCCTGACGGCTACCCCAAATATTTCGAGAGCCGCATCGCCTATATCCTGACCACCGGCGGCAACTGGGCTACGGGCACGATCGGCAAGTTCAAGCTGACGATCGACAAGGGCAATCCGAAAGCCCTGGTCTCGTTCTGCGGCGACAATGTCAAAAAG
>NZ_RZRP01001309.1:0-1097 GCF_003997795.1 Mesorhizobium sp. M7A.F.Ca.US.005.03.2.1
CAAGCCCGTTGCTGGTTTGAGCGGGCGGCCAATGCTGGCATGGTCGACGCGCAGGTGGCGTTTGCCGAAATGCTTCTCAACGGACGTGGCGGCGCCTGTTTGCCTCAGGCTGCCGCGCAGTGGTTCAAGCGGGCAGCCGCAGCCGGGCACGCCGGGGCTATGTTTGCGATCGGTGCCCAGTACGCGAATGGCCAAGGTCTGTCCTTCGACCCGGTCGCAGCGCAGAAATGGTTCGCGGCCGCCGCCGAGCGGGGACATGGCTATGCCCAACTCATGCTCGGGGGCTATCTCTGCAATGGTCGTGCCGGGGAACACAACCCGGTAGCAGGCCGCCTTTGGCTCGAGCGAGCATTTGCGCAGGGTGTTCAGGAAGCGGCGAATGAACTCTCATAGTTTGCCTCGAAGGCTGGCTCTGCGGGGGCCATAGGTCTGGTGGAAGAGCTACGCTCTGTTTAGGATCCGAGCACCGAGCGCCAATTATCGCTCCTGATTGTGGTCCTTAAATTGGGCCGAGCGGACTCGCCGCTGCAGCGGGACGCCAAGGACGGTGTCGTTTAGGCAACCGCGAAGAGATCGCGCCAAGAAACCGAGATTGAATTGGCCGGCGCCTGGCCAGCGGACGCCAGTCGGGATAGGGAGCGGGCCACACGGAACAGATCCGCCGCCGGAAAGTGGATGCTGCCCGGAAAAGCCCGTCCTCGATCTTGCCCGATGGCCGCTACCGGGGAGCAAGATTGCTTGCCATCGCATGCCGGGACGTCTCAACCGTCGACATATTCCTGCTCGAATCCAGCAAACTTAGTCAGGCCCTGCTGATCGAGCACACGAACGTGGCCCTGCCGAAATTCGAGAAACTTGCGCTCGCGCAGTTCCCGCAGCATCCGGTTGACATGAATGGGAGTGAGTCCCAGTGCGTCCGCCAGATCGTACTGGGTGAGAGGGCATTCATAGCTGTTGCGCGTGACAGAGCCGATTCGTTCCAGACGCGTCATCAGTTCGAGGAAGAGATGCGCCGTCCGCGCCAAGGCGCTGCGTCGTCCCACATTGGTCAGATGTTGAGCGACAACCGCTGCATTGTGCACGAGGGTTTCGAGAAC